>CAZWLI010000133.1:0-1792 GCA_964634525.1 uncultured Candidatus Peribacteria bacterium
GCTCCGGCAGCACCTTGCTCCAGGTGCTCCCCCAGCCGAAGTACTCCACGGCGGAGACTCCGATCAGGATGAAGGTCATCCAGATCAGCCAGCTCCGCGCGCCGTCGTACCCGTAGTCCCCGTGGGTCTTGAACCAGATGACCCGCAGGAACCATTCCCGAGCCTTTCGCAACATATCCATGATCGTCTCTCCTTCGCTCGTATCCAACGTCGATACCGTTTCGTTTTGGGTTGCTAGAAAATCATTTTTGATGCTAAATACAGCCAAGATTTGAATATTTAACTAGCTAATAGGAATTCTCATGAGAAAAAAAGCGCAACCCAGGCTGTCCAAAGTGTCAGAGCATTGAAACGAAAAAGTGGGGTAGCAGGCGCGGACTCAAGAGATATTTTTGCCTTGTGTGCCGTCATACGTTCTCCATCGACTATCGAAAAAAAGAAGAACCCTTCTGGATTCAACACATAGATGGAGTCCCCCTCCGAAAGCTCGGTGATGAACGAGGGCTCTCAGGCACGCGTACGTACACACGTGTCATGCAAGAATTCGATACACTGCCAGACAATATCGAGATCACGAAAACATGTTGCGCGTATTCATCAGGCATTTTGATTGTTGATGGCAAGTTCGTGAAGGTTCGAGGATACGACCAAAAGATTCCGTTCATATACGGCATAGACTATGTGTCTCATGATATTCCCGTCATTCAGCTCTCAACCGCAGAGAGCGGAGTGGCCTTTGATTTATTTTTCGCAAAACTAAAAATCACCGAGTACCCGCTCAACATCGTCGTCGCCGATGACAGAAGCGCAATAACGGCGGCCTTGAAACGCTATTTCCCCGAAGCCTTGATTCAAAGATGTCAGGGACACTATTTAGAAAATGTACGTCAGGCTCTGCATGCGCGCACCGACAAAAGCCAAAACCATTTTTTTAACTCACTCAAGAAATATGTCTTCGAGGAGTACGAAGATGATGCAAAATTGAATGAGGCGCTTCATCACGTCCTCACGGAAAGATGTGGTGATGATCTCTTGAAGCAAGGTATCCTCATGAACATCTCGAATCGTCGTGATGAATTATTTGCATACAAGAAAGTTCCTGGTTGTCCTCCGAATACCAATCTCATTGAGCTGTATAACTCTCACTTGAATGGCAGGCTTAAAACCATTAAAGGCTTCAAGTCATTTCATGCGGCAGAGAGATGGTTGAATGCGTACACCCTTCGCAGACGAACAAAGAATCTCACCGACTGTGGTCCCAAATTCAAACACTTGAATGGAACTTCGAGCTTGGAGCAGGTATTAAAAAATCAGGCTCTGTGGCCTGACATTCTTGGTATCCAGCAACCCAAAACGGAACGGTAACCCTCCTGAACACCTACGTCCGCGAGCCGGGCATGAATCCCAAGACGCTTAATGCCATGCGTCGACTGGTCACCAACCTCCGCCGCAAGATCAAGCGTCGGAGTCGCTCCAAGGCGAAGTAGCGCTCCTCGCCGGACCGTCGCACGAACTCCTCGCGATGGTCCGGCCAAAGCTCTAGTGAATCAATAAGTGATTCATTGAAGCTTCGGATCCAGACTTCCAACAAAAAGATCTCACCCAGACAGGACCCGTGAATATCTAAAGATTTCACCTAAAAATTTTCGTATAAAACAGGAACTTGGTGTTTTGGATTGGTTGTGGATGAATCGATTGCCAAGAAGAAACTCTTCGATTAAAATTGATCCACTCGTCATGAAAAAGTTTTTTCAGGGACAATTCTTTCTTTTTGCAATATTTCTGGTTGTTT
>CAZWLI010000134.1:0-12468 GCA_964634525.1 uncultured Candidatus Peribacteria bacterium
CTCAAAAATGTCGAGACCGGCCAACAGGTGGAGAATACCTTCAAGTCGGGTGAAAATCTTGATGCCGCCACGGTCGAGCTCAAAGACGCTCAATTTCTCTTCTCGAATGGTCAGGAATATACCTTTATGGATAATCAGAGCTATGATCAGGTCTCTCTTTCTGCTGATGCGGTGGGCATCGCTTCAAAATTTCTCCGAGATGGTTCTGAGGTCAAGCTGATGGTGGTCAACAATCGTCCGGTCGGTGTGCAGCTGACTCCCAAGATGGTTTTCACGGTGACGGAAGCTCCTCCCGGGGTGAAGGGTGATAGCGCGACCGGCAAGGTGATGCCCTGCGTCATCGAGACGGGCGCGACCATCATGTGTCCGCTCTTTGTGAAGACCGGGGACAAAATCCGGGTGAATACGGAGACGGGGGACTATGTTGAAAGAGCATAAGAAAGTAGGAACGTTAGGATCCTTAGGATCGTAAGGAAAGAAAAGGAAAAATTCAAATGCTATGAAGATTTTTTTCAGACATGCCTTTCTCACTCTTATCGCTTTTTTCTTGATTATTCCAAGTGCAGAGGCAGCAATGCGGAGCTTTGATCTGGCGTTTGAGAAAGTTACTTCACAGCATCGGCCGGCGGCCAAGCATTACAAAATTTCCATGACGGTGCTGAATAAAAGCTCTCAGGATATGGAGCTTTCTGATCAGATCTGTTATCACGCGAACATCGACACGACTTCGGATAGCTTTAGCGGATGCATCCCGGGGCTCCATTCCTATCAGAGAAAGATGAGAGTTTTTTTCATGATTCCGGAAGCTCAGAAGGGGAAGACTTTTGCGATACAGCTCGATACTCCAAAGGGATACGAAGATCCGAATGGGGGAAATAATTTAGCGAGCGTTACGGTTGGGCAGTAGGGATCGTAAAGACCCCAAAATTCTGGATCCAGATGTACCCGCCCGGAGGCAAACCATCCTGGCTTGTTTTTGTATTTTTTACCATCCCAATGCCAATATCTCGGTATTCAGGCTTCAGGAGATTCTCTCGATGGGTCGGAGAGTTCATCCAGCCTTTCACGACTTCTTCCGGAGTTTTTTGTTCTTTGCCGAGATTCTCTCCCACGGAAAAATTATTGCCGCATTCACAGGCATACATGGCATCGAGATAGCCGCTGTCGAGAATTCGCTCCTCCGTGCCCACACCTTCGGGTGAGTAGTGCTCCAGATAATTCTTTTCAAAAAGTTCTTCGCCGTAGCCCTGTGCCGCTTTTTCGAGGAAGGCATTATATTTCACAGGAGCTGCGCCAACTTTTGCTCGTTCGATATTCGTCAGCTCGATCACTTTATCTTTCATGGCTTTGATGTCAGGCGAATCGTCGATAGGACATTTCGCAGCTTCTTCGGAAACAATGGTGAAGGTGAATGGTTTTACGAGAGAATCCTGCTCAAATGTTCCGGTGAACTGAGCTGGAAAGTCCACGCACGTTTTTTCCCCAGCTTTCAGTTTTGATTTTTTTCCAGACGCTGATGATATTTCGAGGGCGTTTTGAATCGTGATGGTTTTCCCTGAAAGCGTCGAAACACTCACGGGTGAAGCGCTGAGCGTAACCTCAGATGATGAAATCCTTAGAAAATTGAGGAAGACGATCGTCACTTCACTGAAGTGCGCAAGCTCGGCGCTGATCTCGGCTTTCTTCACCCCTTCGTGGAGTTCGATGATAGGATTTGGGATCAGGTCAAAGCTGTCGCCGGACACGAGGAAAACGATCGGCACCGCATCGCCGACCATGGGCGCTGACAGCTGAAGCGTGATAGGAGAAGAAAACTGGAGACCATGCGGTTCGAGGCGATAGACGATCGTGGGAGCATTGGCAATACCCTTCAGCGGATTTTCCTCGATCTTCGTCACGCTGAAAGCGCTTCGCTCGATGCCTTCGGGAAGCAGGGATTCCGGTATCCGAATCGTTGCAAGACCATCACTCGAGATGACGCTATCGTTCAGGGTGCGCAGCCGGTAGATCATCTCCGCCATCTCGCCTCGGGTGAGCGCCTTGCTGGCTTTTTTCGTCAGAGAGGAAATTTTGGCAATACTGTCGGGAAGAGCGGACAGTTCAGACAGCCTTTCTAGATAGGGAGCAAACCATGGTTCGACAAGCTCACCACGACGTGGTTCTCCAGCGGTAATCTTCAGGCCATAGCTTCCAGAAACAATCTTGGCCGCTTCCGCGACATTGATTCCTTTCTCGGGCTGAAAGCTTCCGTCGCTGTAACCGGCGATTATTTTTCCCACCTTTGCGCTGCAGACGAATTTTTCAAACCAGGAAGATTTCGGAACATCAGAAAAGATTCGTTTTTTCAGCAGGGTATTTCGACTCAGGCAAGCGTTGATGCTGCCTGCTGCGAGCCTGGATCCAACGATGATCTTGGTGAATTCTGCGCGATTGAGCACACGATCCGGCTGAAAGCTTCCATCCGGATAGCCGCTGACGATTTGTTTTTCTTGGACGTAGTCAATAGCCTCCTTGTTGGGGTGACTTGCGGGCACATCCTGAAAGGCTGCGGAAACAGTTGGCAACGATCGGATAAAGCCACAGACGACGATAAGAGCGCAGAGAATTTTTTTCACCAATCCATTAAAGCATAAAATATGGCTGCCAAGATGCTTGAAATTTAGTTGAGATATGGTAGAGTATTGCACCTTTTATAACGATTTTCTGGAGCATAAAAAATTGCGTTTTTCCGGAGTTGGACAGTGTAGAGTTGATATCCATGGTAATCCAGAAGAGGGAGATGATGCCGGCTTTTTTTCCCGTACAAAACGTTTGGGTATCGTTTTTGATGGCATAGGTGGAATTGGCGGCAAGGGGTCACGAGATCTGGCTCGTTTGAAGCGCTTCCTTAGGGAGTGGGACTCCACACTTCGGGGTATGCGTAAAATTCTGTTTCGCCTTTTTGATTCAGCGGAAGGTCAATCGGTCTTTGCTGCCTTGTATTTTCCAGAAAACATAGGGGAAAAGGCTCTTCTCTTTTGGGCTGGAGATGTTTCGGTACTGAGGGTTCGAAACAACGTTCTGGAAGTTCTTACCACTCCCAATACCGTATGGGAAGAGTTCTGCAAAAATGATCAAACATTAGGTATTTTGAATGCTGTAAAGTGTCACGTTGATGTTATAAAGCTCCGGTTGAGTGCAAAAAAAATAAAAAATCTTATCCGATATTTCACCAGGCATTTTAGATTTAAGCTTCGTCTTCTTCGGGAAGAAGAAAAAAGAAAGAGATTATTCTCCTCTCCAAACGACACGTATATTCTTTCTCAGCTCGTGTGGCATGCCAAAGCTACGGTGACTCGAAGTCTGAAAATGACCCCTCGATATGCCAAGACAGTCATTCAAAACGGTATAATGATCGATGTCCAAGATGGAGATCGCTACGCGCTTGTCTCAGATGGTATTTATCCTGATGTGTTAGATGCGAGCGAAGTAGGCTTCATCTTGAAAGATCACAGGAACCCTGAAAAAACTGCAGAACAATTGGTCGAAAGTAGCACTGCTCGAGGGATAAAAGAGGATGATAGAACAGCGCAAGTCATTGATATTGCTGAAGACTAAGAAAAAAAGAGCACGATAATTTCCTCATTTTTTTCGAGTTCATTATCCATTGTTCTTCATAACTTCCACAATAGCTTTATCAAAGGTGAGGATGGGACATTGATATTCTCTTGCGAGCGTGATCAGCAGGCAATCGGCATAGGAAAGAGTATGAGGTGACAAGGTTTGGAAAAGACGCCAGACTCTTTTAAAATCATTTTCTTTTCGCGGAAGTATTTCTACGGGAGACTCGCTTCCGAGAAGTATTTGTCCGAGAGTAATCGCCTCTTCGCTTCCTGATCTTTTCGCTACGAGTGAAATGAATTCTTCAAGAATTTCTTGTGGGATACTCTGCCCATGCGGAAAAAACTCCTGTGCTGATGCACAAGCTTTTTTATGATGGATATCGTTCTCCTGAAAATATCCATAGAGAAAAGAAGTGTCGAGAAGAATCATAGGGCGGAGTCAAAACCATGGGGAGATCCGTAAACGATCTCGTCAATTTTTTGAGAGGTAAAGGGGTCAGGATCCTTCCATTTCATGAATGGCATATCAGAAAATTTCATCCTTTTCGGTTCTTTTTTCTTTAACTCTTTTTCAGCCAAGTCTCGAAACCAACGAGCGAAAGGTTTATTTTCGTTTTTTGCCAGTCGTTTGAGTCGAAAATACATATCACACGGAAAATAAACTTGAGCAGCTTGCATCTTTTTGTGAACGACCGTTTGCATATCGAAAATAACAGTACTGTTAACAGTATATCCAAAAAACGAACGGAAAGCAAGAATTTAACCTTCTCGATCTGCATCCTCATACTCCACGATAATCTCTCCATTCTTGGCGAGCGTGCAGTAGTCGGGAAGCTTCCATTTGGGATTCATAGATGTGAAAATTTTTGCGTTATAGGGGGTTTGAATGAGGACCGTATTGCCGCTTCTTTTCACGATCTCTCCGTCTGCACCCAGTTCAAGTTTTCCGATTCGGGTATCGATGATAAAGCTGGGGACAATTCGACCACTGGCGTTGGCGCGAAGGTATCGTTTGAGTTCCATGAAACGTTTGATACTCACCCGGAAATATTCTGTTCCTTTGAGAGGGTCCGCCAGGTACACGCGATACGGCTCCACGCCAAGCTGGCGAAGCTTTCGAAAAAGTTCAATTAAGATTTCCGGATCGTCGTTCACGCCTTTGAGCAGCACGGTTTGATTGTAGAGAGGAATTTGATTCTGCGTGCAGAGCAGGAGGGCGCGACAGGTTTCACGTGAGAGCTCGGAGGGGTGATTGATGTGGGGGGAAATGCTGACCGGACAGGGATAGCCAAAGTTTTTCCACGGCTCCACCCACTCCTCCGTTATTTGCTTCGGATCCGAGGTGAAGATTCGGCTGCCGATGCGAAGTCCCGTGAGATGCTTCATTTGTCGAAGCTTCTCGACAAGGCTCAGCACCTGCTTCGGGAACATCAGCGGGTCGCCGCCCGTGATGAGGACTTCTTTGATGCGCTTGTCCTTCTTGATGTATCGAATTGCTTTTTCAAAGCTGTCCTGGGGTGTCCCGTAGTCACCTTTTCTGGCGTCGTGCGAATAGTTTTTCCGAAAACAAAAACGACAATACGCAAAGCATTGCGATGTGGGCATGAGGATCACACGGTCGAGGTACATGCGCTCGAGGCCAGGAACACCGGTGTTGATCACTCCGGTAAATGGTTTTTCGATGCCACGGGAATCAAGTTCCCGGGGATCGGGAAGATACTGCTTCGCGATGGCGGGATGCTTCTTGATCTGCCTCAGCAGATAGTCCGTAAACCGCAGCGGATGTTGAAAAATTTCTTTGGAAAAAGCCTCTCGGTTGACATTTCGATAGCGCTTGCCAAGAAGCTTCTCGAGCTTGTCGAGATTATTGATAAGGTGATGCATAGGCCCGGATTATAACATGGTGACCTGATTTCTGGTCACTTGTTCCAGTCCTAGGTGTCGGTACGCATGTTCGGTGGCGATTCTTCCTCTCGGACTTCGGTCGAGCATGCCCAGTTGGATGAGGTAGGGTTCGTAGACATCTTCAATCGTCCCCGCGTCTTCTCCGGTGGCGGCAGACAATGTATTCAAACCCACAGGCCCGCCTTGGAATTTCTCAATGAGGGTGCGAAGCAGGCCAAGGTCGGCTTTGTCGAGACCGATCTCGTCGATGCCGAGGGCGGTGAGGGCGGTTTGGGTGAGAGGGAGAGTGATGGTCGCCAGACCACCCCCCTGACCCCCCTCCTTGGCAGGAGGGGGGAACTCACTCATTTGAGCAAAATCTCGAATGCGTTTCAGAAGCCGGTTCGCCACGCGAGGGGTGCGACGAGAACACTTAGCAATTTTTTTGCAGGCTTCTTCTTCGATCCGGTAGTCGAGGATTTTTGCGGAGCGGTGAAGAATCCGTTCGATTTCCGAAGGCGTGTAGAAATCGAGTTTGAAGATGTGCCCGAAACGGTCGCGAAGAGGAGCGCTGAGGTCCGAGTACTTCGTGGTGGCGCCGATGAGGGTGAATTTCGGAATTTTGAGCCGCATGGTGCGGGCGGAGGGCCCTTTGCCGATCATGATGTCCAGCGCGTAGTCTTCCATGGCACTGTAGAGCATTTCCTCGATGTTCCCGCGCAGGCGGTGGATTTCGTCGATGAAGAGTACGTCATTTTCTTTGAGATTGCTCAGGATGGCGGCCAGGTCGCCCTGTTTTTCAATGGCGGGCGCTGCTGTGATCTTAAAATTTCCACCCATTTCATGGGCGATGATGATCGCCAAGGTTGTTTTCCCGAGACCCGCCGGGCCATAGAGCAGCGTGTGCTCGAGCGGTTCTTTTCTTTTTTTCGCAGCATCCAAAAAGATCTGAAGATTACTTTTGAGCTGCGCTTGGCCAATGTAGTCCGCGAGCGCCTTCGGCCGAAGGGTATTTTCAAAGACGTCTGTTTCACGGGAAACGGGAGAAGTGAGAGGAGGAGTGGTATGGGAAGAAGAAATCATAGGGATAGGCTCGTTATGCTATTCCTCTCAAAAAATATCCAATCAGGTAGGCGACTCCCGCTGCCGCTCCTCCGATGAGCAGCATTTCCAAACCCGCGATCCACCAGCGTTTCGCGATCACGAGGCTTCTGAGACTTCCGGCTGCAAAAATTCCCGTTGCCGTGAGCAAGCAGGAGATGGCAAAGGCATGGGGAGAAAGACCTGGAAAAAAATAAATGAGGACATAGGTGAGGAGGGGGAGAAATCCCCAGACCAGAAATGAGACAAAGGTTACCAGGGCTGAGATTGCGGCAGAGCCTTGATCGGGCAGCAGTCCAAGCTCTTCGACCATCATGGTTTCCACCCAGCGTTTTTTGTCGCTCGTAATAATAGCAACCGCCCGTTCGAGATCTTGTCCGGCGAAACCTTTTTTTTTGTAAATTTGTCTGATCTCTTCGACTTCGCCCTTGGGAAAATTCTCCACTTCCCACTCTTCGCGGGCATACTCCTGTGCCTGGTAATCCTGCTCTGATTTTTTGGAAATATAATTTCCCGCGGCCATGGAAAATCCGTCCGCAAAAAGATTGGCGAATCCCATGATCAGAATAATTGACGTCGAAAGGTTTGCTCCTGCAACGCCGGCCACCACGGCAAAGGTTGTCACCATACCGTCGAGCGCTCCGTACACGCTGTCTCCCAGATAGACCCCTGAGCCCTTGTGCTCGTCGGGATGATGGAGTGCATGTTCGATCAGCGTCTTGGTATGAGCTTTCCTGGTGAGATCAGGATCTTTTTCTCGAAATGCGCGTTGGAGAAGGGAGTGGCGAGCGTGCATAGCATTTGTTCTTCACAATCTTGGAAATTGTTCTACACTGATTTTATCACGCTTTTCTTATTCTTGAACCTTTCTCTATGGCTATCTTTGTTGCCCTCATTCTCGTGCTTGCTCTGCTCGCACTGATTGGCATGTATTATTACAACAAGCTCGTCGCCCTCATGGTGCGCGTGAAGGAAGGCTGGAGTGATATTCTGATCCAGCTCAAACGTCGGCATGATCTGATCGGCAATCTTGTGGAGACGGTCAAGGGCTATGCGAGCCATGAATCGGGAACTTTTGAAAAGATCGTAGCAGCGAGAAATGCCGCTAAGGCGGTTGAAGGATCTAATCCTCAAGCGGTGCTTGCGGCTGAAGGGAATCTCAATACGGCTCTTCGGGGCATTAATTTTTCCGCGCTCTCCGAGGCTTACCCCGATCTCAAGGCGAATCAAAATTTTCTTCAGCTTCAGTCGGAGCTTGCCGATACGGAGAATAAAATCGCGGCTTCGCGAAGATTTTACAACACCGTGGTCAGCAGTCTCAATACTGCCATTCGTCAATTTCCGGATAATCTCTTTGTGAATATGGCAGGAGCCGTAGCGGCGGAATTCTTCGAAGTCGATGAAAGTGAGAAAGCAGCCGTGAACGCTGTGCCACAAGTGAAATTTTAAATGAATCTTTACGAACAAATCTCGGCGAATAACCGTCAGACAGTCTTGATTCTTGTGCTTTTTGCCGCAGCGGTTCTCGGCATCACGTTTGTTGCCATGGAAATCGCCAAGGTGTCGCCGGAGAATTTTCCAACGATTTCAGCCGTGACCTTCGGATTCCTTTTTCTTTGGACGCTTATTTCCTATTTCTACGGCGACAAAATGATCTTGAGTTTTGTGGGCGCAAAACCGATTGAACGGAAAGATTATTTTGATCTCTATAATATCGTTGAAAATCTTTCCATCACCGCAGGGCTCCCAAATCCTCGGATTTATATCATTGACGATGAAAGTCTCAATGCTTTTGCCACGGGGAGAAATCCCGAGCACAGCGTGGTGTGCGTGACCAAGGGGCTCCTTGGCAAGCTCGACAAGCGAGAGCTTGAAGGTGTGCTCGCGCATGAGATGTCGCACATTGCGAATTACGACGTTCGTCTGGAGCTTATTTTGATTACCGTGATCGGCGCCGTCTCCATGGTCGGAGAGGTGATGATGAGAATGAGGAGCGGCAACAGTGAAAAGAAAGGCGGCTCCATCGCGTTGGCCGGACTTTTCGTTTATTTCATCGGTTCGCTTATCCTCCAGCTTATTCGACTCGCGGCTTCCAGAAACCGGGAGTATCTCGCCGATGCCACCGGCGCTTTGTACCTTCGCGACCCCTTGCCACTGGCTTCGGCGCTGGAGAAAATCGCTCTTGACCCGCGCATCGAATCCGCGGACACGATGAGCTCCGCAGCCCAGCTCTTCATTGCCGACCCCCGGTCCGAAGGGATCAAAAAAGGTATCAGTGGGAAATCATTTTTCGCTCTTTTTTCCACCCACCCTCCGACGGAAGAAAGGATCAAGAGACTGCGAGATCTTCCGAAGGCTTAGAATATTACTCGTTGAATACTTTTGATTTCAATTTTTTCGCCTCATTCAAGAAAAATTTTTGCCAAACTTTGGGATCGATCTTTTTTGTCATTCGAGGATAGTCTTTGATTTCTGTGACACGCATGAATTGCTTCCCTATTTGAATGGCATCCACATGGATATCAAATTTAATTTGAGCCTTTTTCATGAGCTCCTCAAGCGACCATTTTTTTTGTTTCACGATGAAATAGAGGTCGATAAAATCTCGAGATCGAGGATTTTGAAAGATGGTGAACATTTTATTTACAGCGATATCGAGTAGGCTATCTATTTTTATTCCATTTTTGATATGAGGTTTCTCAATCTGTTCAAAAGGATAGTAGGTAAATTCTGTTTTAATGACTTCGTCCTCGAGATGAAAATAAAATAGATTACGGTGGAATTGCTGTTTGAATTCTAGCTTCTTGTAGGGAAATACCTTTTTGAGATTTCGCATAGTAGAGAGGATTTCTTCACTCTCAAATGAGATAACAGAAAAAAAATCGAGGTCTTCCGAATCCCTGTGGTGAAGATAATATTCTGCAAGTGCTGTTCCACCGGTGAGAAAAAAATAATCTTGAATTATTTTTTCTTCAGCGAACGCCTTGAGAAGTTCTTGTTGATTCTTGCTGAGGATGGTTTTCCCCATAAAAGGAATGAAAGAAAGTGTTTGGTATGAGGATCCATATGCAGCTTCGGGAAGTTGGTCATTAACTTCTTTTTGGATATCTTTTCTCCATCCAATCCAAAATTAATCATCTGCTCCATTTTCCAGAGTTCATAAGCTTTTGGGTCTTTTTTCAGCTCAGTTGTGTTCGTGCTCCAGTTATACATGTAAACGAAAAGCTCCGCTATTATACTCTAAAAAACACTGAATTTCAGTTGAAAATGTCAGGCCATGGTGGATTCGAACTATTCCATTTCATTCAAAATCTCCAGCGTTGCTTTCACCGAAGGGTTTTCAGTATGAATAAGCTCTACTTTTCCAGGAAAAGTTTTTTTCAGAGGAGTAATAAATTCGTCGGCCCAGGAGGGACCGAGCACTTGAACTCCTTCAAAATCAACAACGATAGGCTCGCTATTTTTTATTTCTCTCAGAGTTGGCTGAAAGGCCAGATAGGCTTCTTTCCCGGATGGTCGACTCATCAGTAACGTTCCGAATTTTTTGAGTTGGATAGTCATGAGAAATGTTAAAAAGAAATAACAGCAATACAGCCGAGCAGTGACTTATGACTTTTGATATTCATGATATTCAGACCAGTATCTCCTTGCTGAAGAGAGAGCTGAGCTTCTCCCGTATAAAAGAGAAGTTTTAAAGGATTTGTCACAATAATCTTCCTTACATATTTTAATCCATTTCCACGCGCTTCAGGAGCTCTTCCCGAGATAATTTCTGTGAAAGCTACTCGGAGAGCTTCCTCGTCACTTTTGAGTTCCGGCTTTACTCGCTTGAGTGTCTTCAAAATACCTTGCCCTCGATCGGCTAAAACAATCTGTCTTTTATTCAGGTCATGGCCAAAGAAAATACCGGAAACATCTCGCCAGTTTCCGAGGTTATGATCGTAAGAATTATTGCCAATTTCTCCAGTAGCAGCGGTGAGTAATGAAAATGGTGTTTTCAGATCATTTTTTTTCATCAGCTCATTCTGCATTCTGAAGAGTCTCATTTGGAATATATCAACCGTCTGGCAATACTGATCTTTGCTCGGTTCATATGATTCAGTGCTTCCCACCCATTTTTCTGCGCTCGTGAAAAGATCTTTCGTGAACAAATCGAGGTCTTCTTGCCGGTAATATCGATGGCCTTGTTCAGTACCTCGAAGAGACCGAAATACGCCTTTTTTATCCCATCTGCGAAGAGTATCGATCGAAACACCAATCTTTTTAGCAGCTTCGCCGATGCTGAGGAGCTTATTATCCATGCCTAGATATTATAATTAATCTATGCAAACCTATGCACTATTTTATCAAATCTGTGCAAAAAGGCAAGCCGAATGCATTTCTCTACATCTTAGCAATGAAACAGGTATAATAAGCTCTTTTTATACTTCGGAAATGAGTATTTTGCATCTTTCTCGTCGGCTCATCATTCAAGAGGATGTTCTGGACCGACGACAAGATGCTCCACATCTCCAAACTGACCAGCGTGTCAGATCAATCATATTTGACTGTCGCCGGAGGCAGCGCCACGTCCTTGGAAGAAACTTCTTGATCGTCACCGCTGGTCTAGGTCTTGATGAAAAGAACAATTTTAAGCTCAGCTATGCTTTTGAAGCCATTTTGCAGTGGATGATGAGTCGCCTTTGTGAAAATGACATCATTACCATTCCTCCAGCTCCTTCGTATGGAGCCAAGCATCGAGATGGGAGAAAAAAGTACGAGGGGGATTTTGCTGAAGAGTATTTGATTTCTCGAAGAGTTCCTTCCCATCAGCTCAGAATTCTTTCCAATCACGGGGAGCATTACATGGATGGAGATACTCGGGGAAATGCTGAAGGGATCCGGAAAGCCGAACGCCAAGGTTTACTGCTCCCGGACGCAGAAACAATTCTCGTCGTTTACTTCTTGCAAGCCCTGCGTGCGCTAACCGTCTTTACTCAAGAAGGCGTTCATATCGATCGAGTTGTTGGTATTCAGCCTCTCAATATCCCCGAAAGGGACAAGGTCATGGTACCGGAGCTTCCCTATTATGATCGCTGGACTCATCCATTCTATGAAGCAGCAGCATTTTTTCTTTTTCTGACCCGTCTTGATCGGCTCCTCAAAGAGTTAAAACCAGGACTTCGTGGCGAATAGGCAATAGCGAACGTATTTCATGGCAGGCCCCGCGGACATGCCTGCCCGCCTTTGGAGGGTTCGAACTCTACTCCTCGGCTCACACGGGCGGAAATGCTTTATGTTGAATGAACCATTTGTATTTTAGTGCAGTCTGGTATACACTTCTCTCTTGTCTTCGTTTTGGCTTTTTATTTATTCACCCCTCAATGATGACCCTCAGAAAATATGTGCTCGCTCTCTTGTTCAGCCTTCTTATTCTTGCAGAGCTCCCTGTGAGCACCTTCGCTCAAGATGTGAATCCCTACAAAAAAATACAGCGAGGTCTTCGTGTTGGCAATCTTCTTACGAAAATGGAAAATTTTGAGACCCTTTGCGCTGCTCAATATTCAAGTTGCCCTTGGAATGTAGGAGATATGATTGATAGCCTTTCGGATTCGGTTGCGCGTTTGGAAGATTCCAAGAATGCTTCTACAGATGATCCTTTCGACATTCAATTGCAGAAGGATGTGCAGGAAGCGAGAAATGCCTTTACGACACTTGCCAAACAGCAGCTTCTACAATTCAAAGATGTACTAAAAGTAGCAACTCAAGTACCCGTCCAAACCCAGCCGCAAATTCAGCAACCACAACCTCAACAACCTCAACAGCCTCAACCAGCCCAACAACAGAATCCACCACAACTGCAGCCAGTGAGTAGAGCTCAACCTCAATCTCAATCTCAATC
>CAZWLI010000135.1:0-6069 GCA_964634525.1 uncultured Candidatus Peribacteria bacterium
GGAAATTTTCTCGAACGTGTTCCTCAAAAATGCATCAATAAAAAATCAATCGAAGCCCTCGTGATGAGTGGAGCCCTTGATCACTTTGGCGATCGCAATGCGCTGATGAGATCAGTGGAGCGCCTGATTGCCTACGCCAAGGAAAATGCCAAGGGACAGGTCATCAATCAAACCCACCTTTTTGAAATGCTCGAAGAGCACGGCGAACACCATCCCCTGGAGCTGGAAAAATCAGAAGTGGCCAGCTGGTTTCAGAAGCTCAAGTGGGAAAAAGAAGCCCTAGGAATCTACGTCTCGGACCATCCCCTTCACGGCCTGCGAGACTACATGAAGCGCAAGGTAACTCTGATCGGAAGCCTGAAGGCCTCGCAAGAAGGAAATGAAATGGAGATTGGAGGCCTTGTGAATTCGGTTCGAAAAATGACGACCAAAAAAGGAGAGAGTATGGCCGTCCTGGAACTCGAAGATCTTTCGGGAAAAATTCCCGTCGTGATTTTTCCTCGCGTGTACGAAAAAATAAAAGATTCAGACCTCCTCAGCAATGAGGAATACTTTCTCATGATGCGAGGCAAGGTGAGCTACCGCGGAGGTGAACTCCAGCTCATCGCCCTGAGTCTCAAAAAGGCCAGCATCCAATCCATGCGAGAAAATGCCCAAGAGCAGGGGCTTTTTAATCCAAAAGAATCAACCTTTTCGCCGGAGGAGCCTTCCGAGGCGGTGGACAACGAGGAGCCCGTGATGCAAAACGCTCTTCGATTCTCCTTGCACGACCGCGTTGAGGTGACGGATCTCAAAAAAATTAAAGCCCTCCTCATGGAGTATCCCGGAGAAAAACCCGTCACCCTCAATGTCGTTGTAGAAGGGAAAAGAAAGGAAATTCCCACTGGTATCTTTTCGAACAATGAACAGCTTCTGCGGGAAAAAATAAAGCCCTATCTTCTGGCTTGATTCAGCAGAGATTCTCTTTTAGAGTTCTCACAAGATTACTCTTCTTATGAAGAAGATAAAAATTGGTATCAACGGCTTTGGGCGCATCGGTCGAGTTTTTTGCCGACAGGCTTTTTCGCACCCCATACTCGAGCTGGTCGCCATCAATGACCCACACCCCAGTGAAGACAGCGCCCATCTTCTGAAATACGATTCCAGCTACGGCATCTTCATGCATGACGTCACTAGTGATACAGACCATATTGTGGTAGATGGCGTTTCCATCCGAGCTTTTCACGAACGCGATCCCAAAAATATTCCGTGGAAAGAAGTGAAAGCAGATATCGTTGTTGAGGCGACAGGCGTCTTTCGGACACGAGAGCAATTGCAATGGCATGTTGAGGCAGGTGCAAAGAAAGTCATCCTTACGGCTCCCGCAAAAGACAAGCTCGACTTCATGGTGGTGATGGGGGTCAATGAAAAAAAATATGATCCTCAAAAACATCAGCTCATTTCAAACGCCAGTTGCACGACGAATTCTCTCGCCCCCGTCGTGAAAATCCTCCAAGAAGCCTATGGTATCAAACGTGGTCTTATGACCACGATCCACTCCTTCACCAACGATCAGTCCACACTTGATGCTCAGCACCATGACCCCAGACGTGCTCGGACTGCTTCGGCTTCGATTATTCCCACAACAACCGGAGCAGCAGAGTCCGTCGCTGAAGTGATTCCAGAACTCAAAGGTAAGCTCACCGGCCTTTCTCTTCGGGTCCCGACAACAACCGTTTCTATCACAGATTTCGTCGCTGAATTGGAAAAGACGGTGACCCGAGAAGAACTCAACGAAACGTTGGTGAAGGCCTCGAAAGGAAATTTCAAAGGCATCCTCGATGTGAGCTTCGAGCCCCTTGTCTCGGTTGATTACAAAGGTAATTCATTCTCCTCGATCATCGATGGTCTTTCGACCATGGTCGTGGAAGGCAATCTTGTGAAAATCCTCGCCTGGTACGACAACGAATGGGGCTACTGCTCGCGCCTCGTGGATCTGTGCGAGTATATCGGCAAATCATTGTAGCTCGCCTCTCACAATCAGACGACGAAGCGTCGTGCCAACCGGTGTACAGGTCATAAGGGTTGAGATTTTTTTATCGACGGGCTGATTCAGGACGGAGATATCATCCGGCTCCACTTCGAAATGGTCGGTGACGCGGTAGATATATTTTTTTTCTCCGAAATAGAGAACGTACTCATCCCCGACCTCAAGCTTGTGGAGTAGGGCAAAAATATCTTTGTAGTGACCCTTGTCCCACGGATAATAGGAAGAGTGGCCCGTGATGAAGACGTTGCCGTACTGATCGGGAGTGGCGGTGAAGGGGTAGTGGACGACGCCATCGCGCAGAGCTTTTTGGATTTCGTTTTCGGAGCTGTAATAATTTTTGAAATCAAAATCCTGCTTCTCTACATTTTTTACCGGAATGGTGCCGGAGAAAAGGGAGGGAATCTCGAGACGCATATCCGGCGGGAAAAGTTCACCGAGAGCTTCGAGGGAAAAGAAAGATCTTGGATCGTTCTTCTCGCTCCAAGAAAGAAACGGCTTCACCGGATGAAGTGTTTGGTTTGTCACCGAAGTGGTGATGACATTTGCTCCAAACCAGTCGAGCACAATGTTTTTGTAGGCCGACCAGTTGGAGACAAGCATCAGCGCGGAAAAAATAACTACAAATGCCGTGGTGGTACGGATCATCCCCACGATGGCGCGCAGGACATGAAGGTGGACTATCTTCCTTTTTTGGATCAAAACGGAGTTCATAGCTTTTATTGCTATCGAAGCATGATACCATAGTTTCGCTTTTTTTACTATGATTCAGCGGTTTTCGATGAGACAAACCCTTCGTGTCATCACTATTCTGCTTGATATGCCTGTGCTCCTACTTGCCTTCAGTCTCTCCTATTTTTTGCGAGTGGGTTTTATTTTTTCCACGGATCTGCCTTTTTTTCAGTTTTTTTCCACAGGCATTCTCAGTGCTGGTGTCTGGACTGGTTCCCTGATTGTACTTCGCGGCTATCGGCTTTCCGCTCGACTACATCAAGCATCCCATCTCGCAAAAATCCTCATGGCAGGGCTTTTGGCCACAGCTGCCTTTGGACTGATTTTTTATTTCGTGGAACGAGAATTTTTTTCCCGACTTCTTCTTCTTTCTCTTTTCTTTCTGGGAACGACCTTCATGAGCCTTTTTCATATCGCCATGCAGAATCTTGAACATCACTTCCTGAAACAAGGACGAGGCGTGACCCGACTTCTCGCCATTGGGACCAATCGAGGTGTCCATTCCTTTCTCCGCGTGCTTCAGGAAAGCCATTCACCTTCAGTGGTGGTGGCCATATTGGATGGCTACGGCACGGGCGAAAAAGAAATCGCCGGCGTCCCGGTGCTCGGAAAGCTCAATCAGCTGGAAAGCGTTGTTCGAGAAAAAAGAATCGAAGGCATCATCCAGGGCGACAACATCGAGCAAACCATCAACCTCGTGCAGTTCTGTGAGCGGCATCGTCTTCGCTACTATCTTCTGCCCTCGGTACTCGGCGTCTATCAAGATCAACTCAGCATTCAACTGCTGGAAAAACCTCTCATTACCCTGGCCAAAGGCCATCGCCCAAGCATCCTTTCGCGAATCATTGGTTCGTAGAGCTCTTTTGCTTGCCAAAAAGAAAAGGAGAGGGTATATTTTCCGAGCTTTCTTTTTGAATCATGTTTGCAGTTATCTACACGGGTGGAGAACAATATCTGGTGAAACAAGGTGACAAAATTCGGGTAGAGAAACTCGATGCGGAACCCGGAAAAAACTACACCTTTGACAGCGTTCTGCTCACCAGTGCTGACGATAAGAACATTGAGCTCGGAACGCCCTTTTTGAAGAAGACCGTGGAGGCGAAAGTCCTCAGCCAGGACCGAGCAGAAAAAGTCCGTGTCTACAAAATGAAGGCCAAGAAAAATTACCGACGGACCTACGGACATCGCCAACCCTACACGGAGCTCGAAATCACGCACATTGGTTAATTTTTATGTGGGATAAAATCGTTGCCTATCTTCTGGCCAGCCTGATTCCAGCAAGTCTTTTGAGTATGCCGGTGAAAAAAAGCGTGCCACCCCTCCGTCTGGAACTTTCACCATTGGCGATAACGAAAGAAGAACATAAACCCCCTGAAATCCACGCAAGAGCTGGGCTGATTCTCGAAAGTCATTCCAATGAAATCCTGTATCAAAAAAATATCTGGGAGGCGCTTCCCATCGCCAGCCTCACGAAGCTGATGACCGCCATTATCGTCCGCGAACAACTGGATCTTGATCAGGTGATCACGGTTTCTCCCACCGTCAAAAAAATTGGTGGCTCACGCATGGGACTCATCCCAGGGGAAAAAATGACGGTCCGGGAACTTCTCCGGGGGCTCCTCATCGACTCGGGAAATGATGCCGCTTTCGCGCTCAGTGAGGCTGTCTCCGGCACAAGCGAGCAATTTGTTGCGCTGATGAATGAAAAGAAAAAAATACTCGGACTCGCTCAAAGTAATTTTATGGATCCTGCCGGAGTGAATGATGGGAATATCGCTTCAGCGTTTGATCTCTCTCAATTGGCAAAGGTTGTTTTTCAGAACGGCTTTCTTCAATCCGTCATGAGGGAAAAAGAAGCCATCTTGCGATCAGCTGATGGCAAGCACCTTCACCGCGTGAAGAATACCAATCTTCTGCTCGGAAGCAGTGTGGCAGATCGTATTATCGCTGGGAAAACCGGAACGAGCCCTTCCGCCGGACAAGCTCTGGTCTCGCTCGTGGCGGACGCCCCACATCAAACCACGCTCATGATTCTCCTGGGATCAAACGATCGCTTTGACGAAATGCAGTCACTTATCGACTGGGTAGACAAAACATTTAGTTGGGAATAATCTTTTTGCATGCCATCCGAAAATCAACTGAAGGGGGAAATTGGGGAATCGCTTGCCCGTGAATTTTTAGAAAAAAAAGGCTACCGCTTCGTCTTCCAAGGCTGGCAATGCCGCTACGGAGAGATCGATCTTATTTTTGAAGATGGTGATGAACTCGTCTTTTGTGAGGTAAAGCTGAGAAGTGCGGTGGACTATGGCTATCCGGAAGACATGGTCACCGCGCACAAACGTCATGGGCTTCGAAAAACTGCGGCTGATTATCTACGAAAAAATAATCGTGAAGATACATTTTTCCGCTTCGATATTATCGCCATCATCGACCACAACGAAGATTATGAGATTTCGCATTTTGTTGATACGATACGAGTCGACTCATGACGCTCCATGATTGCGAATCGTTTTGTTTTCGCCCTTCTGATTGCCGTCGTGGTAAGCAGTCTTTCGTTGTATTTTGTCATTTATCGACTCAATCCCGAGCAAGATGGCTTGTTGGCCGTTGGTCTTTTTTTTGTAAGCTTCTTTTTTGCGCTCAGCAGCAGTGCCGCGCTGCTCGGTTACGGGATTCGCCTTGTCCTGTATGGTGACAACGTGTTCATGAATCATTTCAATATTTCCCTCCGCCAAGGACTCATTCTTGGCATTGGCTCGAGCGCTCTTCTGGGACTTCTCGTCCTCAGAAATTGCACCTGGCTGACAGCCGGCATGGTCGTCGTGATCATGCTTCTGCTGGAACTTTACGGCATTGCTCAAGAATGAGCCCTGCACCAAATCGATGAATACAGGAACATTACCTTGAGCTGATTTCATGCATCGCGATTTCAAAATCTGGCGCTGGGTAAAATTTCATGATACAATCCGGAGGCATTTTTGACGACCCCATGCTGAAAGAGCTCGAACAGCTTCGCGAAAAAGCTTTTGCAGAATTACAAGCGACAAAAAATCACCATGAGGGAGAAGAATTTCGCCATCGGGTTCTTGGAAGAAAAGGTGAGCTGACCATCATGCTCAAAAATATCAAAGGGCTCTCTGTAGAAGAAAAAAGAACCGTGGGAAAAGTCGCCAATGACATGAAAAAAGAGCTAGAGGAAGCCTTCACAAGGCATCTGCAAAAAATAGAACAATTGGAGCGCCAGGGCCTTGGGAAAGATTTTTTTGATACAACACTTCCTGGCACATCTCTTGCTTCCGGACGCCTGCACC
>CAZWLI010000136.1:0-1737 GCA_964634525.1 uncultured Candidatus Peribacteria bacterium
GGGGTAGATCGGTGTCGACAACATGCCGTTGCAACCACTTGGCGTTGAAGCTGTATATGATGCCTGAAGTCCATTACAGGTTTGTCCTGGAGAACAATGTCCTCCCGTGACAATGCTCCAACACTGAAAGCTTATATCTGGAAATTTTAACCAAGGACTGGTGATCACATTCGGCACGATCGTGTCAGCGCTCACATTGTCATCAGCATCGATCAGGGTCGACCCGTCGTTTTGATAGGTTCGAATCCCATAGACTCCGGTACTGCCCTGGAAAGGATTTTGGATTTGGGAAATTGTGATGGAAGCTGATTCAGTTGCACCAATTCCTGTTCCTAGCCCATCACCCGTGAGGGTCATGACCTGTCCCGTGACATCCGTCAAGGAATAGGTGGCCCCATTGATGCTTCCACCGCCGGTGACGGCTGAAGTTCCGCCACTGTTGATCGTAAATCCGCTTGGAAGGGTAATCTGAATTTTCCCGTTGGCAGGAACTGCACCGACCGTTGTAAAAGAAGCGGTGAGAGTACCGACTCGTTTGACATAGAGCGTTTGTGGCTCCACATTGGTGCTGATGAGACCATCGGCATAAGCACGTTGAACAAAGCCATCCTGGTATGACGACAGCATCGGCCAGAGGAGGCTGATTGCTAAGACGAAACTGAGGCCTTTTTTCCAAAAATACATGGCTTTTTCTATTTATTTTTTATCCCCATATTATATCACAAAAATATGCTTTTTTAAAGAGTCAATTACCGTTTAAAGTGTATTTATTGGCAGATTCTTAGAGCTTTTGCCACATAACCGGTTTCCCCCCATGGGCTTCCAGATATTCATTCGTCTTGCTGAAGTGCTTGCAGCCGAAAAAGCCAGAATACGCCGAAAACGGTGAAGGATGAGCCGCCGTGAGAGCTGCATGCTGTGACCGATCAATGATTTTGCCTTTTTCCTGGGCGTACCGACCCCAGAGAATGAACACGACATTCTTTTTGTGGTGTGAAATCGCCTTCACGACCGCATCGGTGAATTGTTCCCAGCCCTTTTTCTGGTGAGAACCAGCCTGATTGGCGCGCACCGTCAGGGTCGCATTGAGGAGGAGCACTCCTTGCCGAGCCCAGTTGTCGAGATTTCCGGTTGTCGGACGTGGGACTCGAAGATCCGTCTCGATTTCTTTGTAAATATTCTGAAGCGATGGTGGAAGTGCAACTCCGTCGTTCACGGAAAAACACAGCCCGTTCGCTTGCCCTCTTCCGTGATACGGATCCTGGCCGAGGATCACGACCTTCACATCATCGAAAGGACAGAGCTCAAATGCTCGGAAAATATTCTTGCCCTCCGGATACACCGGCGTTTTGGCGTACTCTTCCTTCACGAACTTGATCAACTCCTCGAAGTAGGGCTGTTCGAACTCTTGCTTCAGAATCGCCTGCCACGATGGGTGGATTTTGACGTGAGCCATAGGAAATGATGAACTGAGGTAATTATAACCTCATTGAACCATCTCAAGAAATTTGAGAAAATAGGGCATATGAAAAAAAATCTAGGTCTTATTAAACTTTTCAAAGCTCATGGCAGAGCCTTCGCGTTATAATTCGAACAACGAAGACAGAGATGTGCTGCCCAAAAATAAATTTTACTTGATCTTTAAGTAACCAAAGTATATACTTTGGTTGTAGTTCATAAAAGAGTATGTCCACGACCGTCATGACCCTCAAGACCGATAAGAAAATCAAAGAGCAG
>CAZWLI010000137.1:0-2817 GCA_964634525.1 uncultured Candidatus Peribacteria bacterium
ACTGAAGATGGGATATTGGGACTCTCTGGATTTGCAACGACAGTCCTTTTTGTCGGACTGATGATCAAGTCCATATCTTCCATGGGAACAGCACCCAGGAGAACTTCGTCTCCCAGAACAAGAGCGCCTGTGTAACAACCCCTCCCATTGAAACTCACCTCAACTGGCCCCACATATGAGCAGAGACGCTGTGCACAATCTGCAGTGATGACTTCACGCTTTTGAAGCTCCGTAAGCCCCAGCTGTAAAACCACATGTTCCGGAAGGCAGAGGTGCATGGCACCCGTATCGACCAGAGCCTTAGCCTTGTAGGTCCGCTTGGGATCTCGTGGATTCTTCAGCTCGATTTCGGTGTGAATAAGGCCCATGCATTAAAAAGACTACTTTCAGTATAGCATGGAATTCTCATTTGCTTCTGCAAACGATACCCTTGACATCTTATCTTAATTTTGATAGTGTGTTATCACGCTAATACATATGCAACTCCATCATCACAGAACGGGCACGATAGAAGGTTGAGCCAAAAACTCAAATGCTTCAGGAATGCCCGATGAACCCCGCAAAGCCGCTTGCGGGGTATTTTGTATCTTTTTCACCCTTTCTATGACCCTGAGCAGCAGCAATCTGAAAATCGCCCTGCAAAAGTCAGGCCGCCTGGCCGAGAAAAGCCTTGAGATCCTCGCGCAGATTGGCCTCGATTTTGATCGCTCCAAAGACCAGCTCTTCGCCAGATGCCGCAATTTTGACCTCGACATCCTCTTCCTCCGCGATGACGATATTCCCGAGTATGTGCAGGATGGCGTGTGTGATCTGGGGATCGCAGGGGAAAATATCATCAGGGAACGAAAGGCGAGGGTAAAGACGATCGAAAAGCTGGGATTTGGAAGATGTCGGCTTTCCCTTGCCGTACCGGAAGGAAGCTCTGCGAAAAACATCAAGGATCTCCAAGGAAAGCGTATCGCCACCTCATACCCGGAGTCTCTCGGCGAATATTTACGAGCTCAAAAGATGACCGCTCAGACGATACCACTTCGTGGATCCGTAGAAATTGCCCCTAGCCTCAATCTCAGTGATGCCATTTGTGATCTCGTATCCACGGGAAACACCCTGAAGCAAAGTGGCCTCAAAGAGATCGAAACACTCTTTGAGTCAGAGGCTGTTCTGATTCAAGGTAAGGATCGCATTCCAAAAGGAAAGGGAGAGCTGATCAATCGTCTGATCCTGAGATTTCAAGGGCTCCTTCAAGCCAAACGCTCCAAATATATCCTGATGAATGCACCGGAAAAGGCCTTATCAAAGATCAAAACGATCATTCCGGCGCTCAGCAGCCCCACGGTCGTACCTCTCACCGAGCCAGGCATGATTGCCATTCATTCGGTCATCGAAGAAGAAGTTTTCTGGGATGTGATCGAGAAGCTGAAAGCCGCCGGCGCCAGCGGAATTCTCGTTGTACCCATTGAAAAAATGATTTTATAACCTTTTATGAAATTTTTTTCCCTTTCCACCCTTTCAGCAGCAGATATCGAAACAATCTGCAAACGGCCAACTTTTCGAGATGAATCTTTCATGACTACTGTCCGAAGTATTCTTGAGGCGGTGAAAAACCTTGGAGATAAGGCACTCTTTGAATTCACGGAAAAATTCGATGGCGTTCGATTATCGTCTTTCACGATTAATCCGAAAGCAATCGAGCTTTCTGGAAAAAAAGTCAGTACGGCATTTCAGAAAGCCGTTCGAGTGGCTGCAAAAAATATTGAGAAATTTCACAAGAGCCAGGTCCAGAACGAGCCCATCGTTGAAACCATGCGAGGCGTGAAGTGCTGGAGGGTTCAGAAACCCATTGAACGAGTGGGGCTGTATATCCCCGGTGGGACAGCTGTGCTTCCTTCTACAGTCTTGATGCTGGGCATCCCAGCTCGTTTGGCGGGATGCGAAAAAATTATTTTGTGCACTCCTCCGAGAAAAGATGGCTCGGTCGCGCCTGAAATCCTCTTTGCCGCAAAGGTCTGCGGGATTTCTGAGGTCTACTGTATCGGTGGAGCTCAGGCCATCGCTGCCATGGCCTATGGGACGGCGAGTATCCCAAAGGTGGATCGTATTTTCGGTCCAGGGAATCAGTATGTCACCATGGCTAAAATTCTGGTGGCACAGGATCCGGATGCGCGCATGTCCATCGACATGCCGGCCGGACCGTCCGAGGTGCTTGTCATAGCTGAGAAAGGAGCGAATCCACGGTTCATCGCTGCTGACCTGCTCTCGCAAGCAGAGCATGGAAAAGACAGCCAAGTCGTTTTTGTGACCATGGAAAAAGCCCTGATCGAGCCGGTGAAGGAGGAAATCAGCCGTCAGCTGGAACTCCTCCCAAGGAAAACGATCGCAGGACAAGCGCTCGAAAAGAGCCTGATTATTCTGGCTGATTCGAAAACGGAAGCCATGAGTTTCTGCAATGCTTATGCTCCCGAGCACTTGATTCTCCAGGTTGAGAAGCCTCGCAAATGGCTTCCTCTCGTAAAAAATGTGGGGTCGGTATTCCTTGGCCCCTGGTCTCCGGAATCAGCAGGGGACTATGCTTCCGGCACCAATCACACGCTTCCCACCGGCGGCTATGCCAAAAATGTGAGCGGAGTTTCCATGGATTTCTTTGTGAAAAAAATGACCGTGCAAGAGCTCACGAAGCAAGGCCTTAAAAATCTTCAGAAAACGATTGAGACCATTGCCGAAGCTGAAGGGCTTCAGGCCCACAAGAATGCGGTATCTATTCGCTTTGATTCAACCCTATGAACATCCTTTCCCTCATCAGACCGAACATTCTCAGTC
>CAZWLI010000138.1:0-2002 GCA_964634525.1 uncultured Candidatus Peribacteria bacterium
CTCGTTCGCGAAACTCTTCATTAATCGCATGAATTTTTTGAAGATCATCGGTGCTCTTTTTTACCCTGAGCACGGGCGCTCCCTTTTCTTGTGGCATAGAGTCAGAAATATCCAATCAGTATAGCACAAAAAAAGCCCCATTTTAAGGGGCTTTTCGTGTTTTTCCATCAACGGGCAGCAAGAACGGTTTCCCTCACCTTTTTCTCAATTTCCTTCGCTACTTTTGGATTTTCACTTAAAAATTGTTTCGCATTTTCTCTCCCCTGCCCAATCTTTTCTTCGCCAAAGGTATAGAAGGCTCCTGATTTCTTTATTATTTCTAATTTTGTCCCCAAATCGACCAAATCCCCTTCCTTGGAAATGCCCTTATTGTACATAATATCGAATTCCGCGATTTTGAACGGTGGGGCAATCTTGTTTTTCACGATCTTCGTTCTCACGTGAATTCCTACGATTTCCTTAACGTCTCCAATGCCACCTTCGATCTTGCCGGCGTTTCGGATATCGATGCGGATCGACGAGTAAAACTTCAAGGCCTGGCCACCGGTTGTGGTCTCCGGATTGCCGAAGAAAACCCCGATCTTCATCCGCAGCTGATTGATGAAGATAATACTGCAACCACTTTTTGAGACGCAGGCGGTGAGCTTCCGCAGGGCCTGAGACATGAGGCGGGCTTGCAGACCCATCTGAGGGTCTCCCATATCGCCTTCGATCTCGGCACGAGGTGTCAGAGCCGCCACCGAGTCGATCACGATCAGGTCGACGGCATTAGAATTGACCAAGGTCTCGACGATGGAGAGGGCCTGCTCGCCGTTATCCGGTTGAGAAAGGAGGAGATTGTCAAGATCAACGCCAATTCGTTTGGCATATTCCGGGTCCAGGGCATGCTCCGCATCGATGAAGGCACACTGCCCACCCTTGCGTTGCATCTCGGCAATGACATGAAGACAAACCGTTGTTTTCCCGGATGATTCGGGGCCAAAAATTTCAATAACTCTTCCCCTGGGAACACCTCCACCAAGAGCAAGGTCGAGCGAAAGCGATCCGCTGGGAATGGTCTCGATCTGGACCCTGTTGGATTCACCAAGTTTCATGATGGATCCCTTACCATAATTTTTCTCAATTTGCGCAAGCGCCGTCTCCAGCGCGGTCACTTTTGCCTTATCAAGGGCAACTTTCACTTCCTTCTCGAGAATAGGGGTAGGATGGCTCATAACAACGGAATAAAAAATAAGAACGTACCTCCACGGTACTGGAACATTTGTACAGGTCGAGTTCTTTTCCTCGCCAAAATAAAAAAATATTTCAAGAACTCACTTCCGCCTGAGCTAATCGCTCCTGTTGAAGCCCGAGAAGAATCTGCCCATTGTCCGAATGTTCCTTGATTTTCAGGGCATGAATGAGTGATTTTGCCGTGCCATAGGAGCAATCCCCCTGGCAGGTCGGGCACGAAAAAGAATACTTTTCTTTTTTACCCCTGGAGACTCCCTTCACGATCTTCTGACATTGACGGCAATAGTACGCAATCAGAGTCGGTTCGTCGATAAGCATCGTTCAACAATTATTGAATTTTTGTCGGATCAAACATCGTTTCTTGCTGCTCGACGGGAAGCTCCTCCGTCATCACCTCTTCCTGCTGGCCTTGCTCCTGCCATTCATTCACCGCTCGGTGAGTGCGAGGCATGGATACAAAATCCGGTTCCTTTACCCGGCCGGAAATAACCGCACGGTGGTACGAAAGGGCCGCCAAAGAGCTGAGCAGAGAGGAGAAAAGCGCGAGATAAATTCCAAACCGAGAGGAGCTATTGGGGACGTCGAGCAGGGCATACTGGGCGTAGACAGCAATGAAAAGGAGCGCAACAAAAAAACTCTGCGCAGAAAAAAAGATGTGCAGCAAGGATTCTTTGATCGGAACCGAATTGAGCAATTCTTTTTCCCAAAGCTCAGCGCTGATCAAAGCGAGAATTCCAAGAGAAAAAAGCATCATGACATAGCCCCCCGG
>CAZWLI010000139.1:0-8402 GCA_964634525.1 uncultured Candidatus Peribacteria bacterium
CGCTTGCCTTCGCCGGCGGAAACATCGTTTTGAATCCTCTGCCTCCAGTGGCTCCCGATGCGCAAAAAGTATTTTCGGGTCTTCGCATCACCACCGGTCAGGACAAGGTAAAGGTGAATGAGAGCATCAGCGTCACCATTGAGGCTCTTGACCAAGGCGGTGTTCTTCTCCCTTCCATCAACCAAAATGTGAATGTGGTGCTCTCTTCACCCACCGCTCAGGGTGGGGGACTAAAATCTTTGCAAAACGGCCAAGCCGTTTTTCAGGTCACGAATGGAGCGTCTGGAGAGTTGACGATTCAGGTCAGCAACGAAGGATCCCTGAGTGCTGAGAAGAAGGTTTCTTTCCGGGATCAGCTGAAATTTTTTGAAATCACCGCACCGCAAAAGACGCTCGTCGGAAATTCCGTGGTCATTGCTGTTCGCCCGATGGGTGTTCATGGAGGAGTTATTACGGATTCCCTCGCGGTAACCGTAAGCTCCTTTCCTCAAGCCTTTGCTCCGCTTACGATGACCATGAGCGCCGGTCGCGGAGAATTCCCTTTCCCGGCACGTGAAGAGGGTATTTTTCAGCTCAGCGTGAGCGCGGAGGGCGTTGAGGAAAAAGTGCAGATTGTGGTGGAAAAACCAGCTCCAGTTGTTGCGCCATTCACCCTGCCTGCGGTCCCTTCAAGCGATTCCTCAACTTCGCCTGGAATGACAAGCATGGACCAGCAACCAGCTCACCAGTTAGCCAGCCAACCAGCTATCCCATCTCTCATCACGATCCTTCCCGGTGCCGATTATCGTGTGTATGATCGCCAAGGCGAAACGTTGATCGTGTTCAATGATCGTAAGACGGGTGATGAATACCCGATTGGCATTCGTTTCACGGTGCCAAAGTTCACCGATGCCGTGTCGGTCTTCAACGGTCTCACCTCTCGCGCTTTCCCCGACAGCGGGGAGCTCAAACTGACGAAATTTCAAAAAGGCCAGTCCTCGGTGAGTTATTTTCCAAAATTACAAACCGAAGACAGTTACAAAAAAATTGTGACCTTCACGGACGGTCTGAAATCTGATCAGCTCATCGTGACTTTTTCGCCTGTCAGCAAGTATGTGTTTACGGATATTATTCCCGGCATCACCGACCCCGAGCTCGTGAGTGCCGTGAAGGCATTGAAGGATTCCGGAGTAACCAAGGGTAATCCCGATGGGAGCTTTGGTATCGAAGAAACTCTCAATCGCGCCTCTGGCGCAACTCTGCTGATCCGAGCTTTTTATTCGGATGTGAAGCTCGACGAAATAAAGCTCGGCAGTATCGGCTTCAAGGATGTCTCGCCAAAGGCTTGGTACGCGCCCGCGATCTTTTTTGCTTCTCAGCCCGAATACGAAGGCGAGGAAAAAGCCGTCTTCCTCCGCGGTTCTCAGGGCAAAGCCTTTCCGGACGGAAGCGTGAAAATCGAAGAATTTGTCACGATGATTATCCGCGTGCTCGGGCTCGAAGGATCGCTCAAGCACAGCAAGCCCTGGTATGAATCCGCCATGAGCAAAAGCATTGAGCTCGGTCTCATCAGCGAACAGGACAGAAGCCTTATCGCGAATCCTCTTTCGCGAGCGATGGTGGCCAAGATCTTGGTGAAAGCCCTTCAGGTCGAGAATAAGCTTCATATCACTCTTCCTTCAGAAGATCAGGCCGGTCAAGCCAAGAAGGTCGAGGAGGCCTTGAATGCCGTTTCCGAAAAGGCGGCAGAGCCTCCGGTCAGCAATATTGCTTTCGTAGTGAATCTGGATCCTTTTTTCCACGCGGTTGAACTTTCGTGGGATGGCCCCTCTTCTGCGACCTTTAGGATCTTCCGATCCGTCATCGGACAAGAAGGTTCTGAAATCGAGCTCGGAACAACCAGCACTCGAAGCTATCGTGATACCACCGCCGAAACAGGCAAAACCTATCGCTACCGCATCGCCGTGAGCGCATCCAGCCTTCCTTCCGCGGAGCTTGAGGTGAAACTCTAGACGAAATTCTCACATTATTGTTGACTTTTTTGTTCTTTGCGCTACGATGAGCCCGTGTTATCTCAGCAGTGCGCTTTCTTAAGAAGGAGTTCTTCCTGTCCGTGCGAACAGAAGATCATATCTCGAAAGGAGCCCTCATGAGAGCATGATCTTTATTTTTTATTCTTTTCCAAATGGCAAAGAAACTGTTCGTCGGAAGTGTTCCGTGGTCATCCACGGATGAGACACTCTCCGCATATTTTTCCCAGGCCGGGACTGTTGAGTCCTGCCAAATTATCACGGATCGCATGACGGGACGATCCAAAGGTTTCGCATTCGTTGAAATGGCAACAGACGAAGAGGCCGCTAAGGCCGTCGAGATGTTCCATGACAAGGAGTTCGAGGGCCGCAAGCTCGTGGTCAACGAGGCTCGTCCGAAAGAGGACCGACCTGCTGGCGCTCGCCGAAGTTTCGGCGGCGGTGGTGGAACCGGTGGTGGTTTCCGCCGAGAAGGCGGTTTCGGCCAACGAGACGATTCGAGAATGGCTGCGTAAGCAGTGGCGAAAGCCTTTCATTCAAACAAAGAGAACCAGGCGCGCACGGCCTGGTTTTTTTATCTCATTACCAACGTGCTCAATGTCGGATATAATTCAGCCATGAGCTATCTCGAACGAATCAAAGATCTGAAAGCAAGGATCAATCAGCGAAGACCTCTCAATACAGGCGAATTGCGTGAGCTTCAAAAATGGTATCGGGTTTCCATGACCTACCATTCCAATGCTCTCGAGGGCAGCACGCTCACGGAGAATGAAACGAAGCTCATCATTGAAGAGGGCATTACCATCGGTGGAAAGACCGTACGCGAACTCAAGGAAGCTCTGAATCATGCCACGCTCGTGGATGAACTTTTTTTAATTGCCTCCGGAAAGGAATCCATAACAGAAAAACTTGTAAACTCATGGCACGGTATCCTCCTCAGGGATATTGATTCGGAAAATGCCGGACGGTATCGGAAGGTGAGCATATCAGTAACGGGCTCAGAGGAGGTTTTCCCCGCTTCTTCTCACGTGCCAAAACTCATGGGGGAATTTTATGCGTGGTTAGAACAACCTTCAGGGTGTTCACCAGTGGCCTTGGCTGCTGCGGCTCACTGGAAATTCGTTAAAATACACCCCTTCATCGATGGCAATGGGCGTGTGGCTCGGCTGATGATGAATCTCATCTTGATGAAAGAGGGGTATCCCCCGGTGATTATTCCGATTATTCGAAGAGGTGACTATCTCCTGAATCTTCGAAAAGACGAACAAGCATTCGAAAATTTTATCGCTGAAATGACTTTTGAAAATATGAAGGATTATTGTCGAATGCTGGAGATTCCGCTTGTTTAAAAATCAAGAGCACCGCGAAACTTTTTATTGGAAATTTCAGGAGATCTCAGGCTACGAATTCGGGCCGTATCGCCACCCTCCTCTTGTGCCGACAGTTTGGACAGAGATGCGGAATCGGAAGCTGGAATTTGTCGTAAAATGTCTTTTCTTGGTCAATCAGTTTGTACGCTTTGTGGCAGAGCTCAGAGGAAAGTGCGTCGCCTGTTGCGGGTGAGAGGAGTGGCGCTTCCTGATCTCGCCATTTGAATCCTTTCTGGAGCGCTTCGTCTTGCGTGAGGGGGAAGCTCAGTTCTCATTTTTTCATACATTTCTTTACCAACCGGCTTGTTCATCACGAAATACTGAGCATGCTCGAGGCCTACACACAGGAGACAGTCCTGACAGGTCTCGCAGTCTTCGATGAAGAGACTGTTTCCACAGTTTCTGGAGTAGTTGACGTACAGACACCCGTAGCAAGAGTCTGAGTAACTGGCTTCGTAGCACCATTCCATTTTATTGACGGAAAGACTGTCCATCACATCATGAGAGTTCACGACAAATTTGCTGTACAGGACATTCTCAGAGTTGCCGCCTCCGAAGAGAAGATAACAGTTTCTACAATTCAAGGTCTGATTGCTGTACTCACTGTTTTCACAATTCACCTGATACATGTTGGAGTGTGGCACGGCGAGCGACAGCTCTCGCAGTTGATCGGCAACCGTCTTTGAAAAATCAAAATCACGGCCGTAAGCCAGTTCGTTCCAGGAATCCCCCCACCAGGCTTCTCGGGAGTACATGCGATAGGGTTCTGAAAAAATGGTGAGGGTTGGTTTTCCGGTGAGTTCGCAATTTCTTCGGTACAAATTCCGCTCATTGCGAAAGAGCATCCTTCGCTGCAGTCGGCAGGGATAGCACAGCGTGGGAGGCGGGATCTCAAATTTCTTCCCAGCGAACGATGGCGAAATGGTTTGATAAAATGCGAGATCTTCCGGCTCGATTCGAAAGCTCTTTTGGCACCAGCGGCAGGTTTTATCCATACACTTGTTGGAGATAGCACACTTCGCAGTACACCTTCTCGGGCCTCTCGGGACTATAGCTCGTCGTGATCGGTTTCTGGCACTTCACCTGCCCGCCGGCAGGCGCGGCACAGGTGCGCTGCCAAAGCTTCCTGGGATTTCGCAGCAGCATCCGCTGGCGTTTGCGCTCCAGCGGGTGGAGGCGGGGGAGCGGGAGATTTTTCTTGCGGTAGAATTCAAGCTCTTGTGCTGTGATTTTGTAGGGCCTTGCGGTGGCTGCACAGATCAGGGTTTGGCTCAGAACATCGTCTTTCACCTCGGAAATATTGTCCGGAAGTTTTTTTGTGTCCATGCCTTCGGTCACATTATCTTCTGGATCTTTCCATCGAAGACCGCGCTTCAGGACTTCTTCTTTGCTCAGCGGGAAATATTCCTGCGCTACGGTTTCGTTGTACGCAAAGAGCGAGAGTTCCATAGGGAAGAATTCGCCATACTCAGAGGTCTTCTTTCCGCCAGAGGCGGATCCACCTTTGACGGACATGTGTTCGAGGATCTCGCTCATCTTCCGCTCATAGTCTTCCTTCGAGTACTGCTTGTTGAGAATGCAATGGCTCTGATGATTGAGCGAGATGCAGCCAAAGGCCGGGCCGGCATTGTTGCACAGGATTATGCTGTAGAGCGCGTCATGGACGGCGTTGATCGCATTGAAGCTGAAGAGGATATTGCTGCTGTGGGAGTTGCTCACCTGTTCGTAGCAGCGCTCGCCGTAGTAGATGAAGCTGCCGTCGAGCACGTCCTTGGCATATTCCGCCCCCCAGGTATGGGTGATGGATTCGCTTTTTTCAATGTCAAAGCCCATCACCACATCTTTGGAATTCGTGATGTAGTCCCCAATCGCGTTTTCGGAATTCAGCTGATAGGTTGCACGGTGAGGATTTTTCACAATCACTTCCTGGTAGAATTTTTCCCGGATTTTTTTCATCTGATCACTGCTTCCATTGAAATATTGCTTCACGTAGCGCTCGTAATCTTCTTTGGAGCAGGGTTTGTTGAAAAAGTGATATTCCTTGTTTCGCAGTCCAATGCATCCGAAACAATTTTTCACACCGATGCAGTCGTAGCAAAAATAACTGTCGCTCGAGTTCTTACAGAGCTGGCAGAACATCAGATTGTAGCCATTCCAGCAGTCGATGCACTCGTAACATCCTTCGCTTTGAAAGAGATTCATGCAGTCAACAGAGTCGCGCCCCTGGATCACGAGGTAGGAGTAGAGCACCTTTTCGCAGCTGGCGATACGGGCCGAGAGGTAGCAGTCCTTGTTGTCCACGGCGAAGCTGTTGAATTCGCAGTTCTGTGAGTTGAAGACGCTGTTGGCGAGCAACGGAACTTTCTTTGTCAGTTCTTGAAACTGCGGGAAAAATGGCTTGGTGAAATCAAAATTCTGGCCGTACGAAAGGGCATTCCAGCTGTCTCCCCCAGAAGGGACTGCGCTCTCCTCGGCAACAATAGCTTGCGCTATTCTTGCCTCGGAGTGCTTCGTTTCGGATCCAGCTTTGCTGGCTCCTCCACTTCGCACCGCTGGTCTCGCATCTCCCCACCAGCAATCCGAGCAGTACACCACAAGCGGCTTGTCCGAGGAGTAGACCGAGATGATGGATTTTTTGCACTTGTCGCAGGTTCTCTTGTACAGATTGAGCTCGTTGCGGAAGGCCAGGCGTCGTTGCTGGCGGCAGTCGGGGCAGAGGCTCGGTTCGGGAATCAGAAAAGTTCTTCCGCTGAACTGAGGACTGATACTCCGTCGAAAATCGTCTTCGCTAGGGCTGATCGTAAAGGAGCACTGGCATTGGGGGCAGGATTTGGTCATGAGATGAAATTTCTTTTCTATCTTAATAACATTATCTCACGTTGAGCAACAAGAACGAGTTAATGTACATATTTTCATTTATTCAAAAGGTGCTATCTTAAGCTTAACCATCTTTTCTATGCCTTCAAACATTTTTGAACAGATCAAACGGATCAATGAGTATGGCTCCGAATACTGGAGCGCACGAGAATTAGCATGCATATTGAAATATTCAGATTATAGGAATTTTGAGAGAGCCATTGAGAAAGCAAAGATTTCTTGCCAAAATAGTGATCAGGTAGTCTCTGAGCATTTCGGCGACGTCACCGAACCCCAAAAATCCAGCAACCAGTACGGAGAAGCTAAGGGTCAGAATATTTCGGACTACCATCTCTCTCGCTATGCCTGTTATCTCATCGCCCAGAATGGTGATCCGAGAAAGGAAGAAATTGCATTAGCACAGACCTATTTTGCGCTCCAAACACGAAGGCAAGAGCTGCAAGAAGTATTCGACGAAGATCGAAAACGTGTATTTCTTCGGGGAGAAATGACACACAAAAACAAAAAACTTGCTCACACGGCAAAAGGCGCCGGCGTTGTGGATTACGCCAATTTTCAGGATTATGGATATATGGGTCTTTATAATGGATTGCGGCAAAAAGACATTCATCGGAAAAAGAAGCTGAAGCCCTATCAAAAAATCCTGGATCACATGGGCAGTGAGGAATTGTCGGCAAACTGGTTTAGAGCCACTCAAGCCGAAGCAAAAATCAGGCGAGAGAATATCTTTGGACAAGATAAGGCCAATGCCACGCATTTCCAGGTGGGCAAGAAAGTCCGCCAGACCATTCGAGTACTCGGCGGCACCATGCCCGAGAAATTGCCCAACGCCGATACGATTCGGCAATCTCAAAAAAGACTCATGGAGAAGAAAGAAGCGAAGATCTAGTACACCGCTTCCAAGTTGAATTAACCCTTTCTCTTGGCTTTTATCCTCTCATTTTCACTGAGGAATTGCTTGCGCAGGCGGATGTGGTGCGGGGTGACCTCCATGTATTCGTCTCCCGCCATAATTTCCAATCCACGCTCCAGGGTGAGCGGGATCGCAGGCGTTAGCATGATGGCTTCGTCGGAGCCCGAGGCGCGCATGTTCGTGAGCTTCTTTCCCTTCACGGCATTCACCGTCATCTCATCGCCCTTGCTCGTGTTGCCGATCACCATGCCTTCATAGACTTCGGTATTGGGGCCAATGTAGAGCTGGCCACGATCCTGAAGATTCCAGAGCGCAAAGGCGGCGGCCTTTCCCGTGCTCATGCTCATCATCGCCCCAGTTTCACGCTTCACGATTTCGCCGGCATACGGGCGGAAACCCAGCACGCGACTTGAGAAAATGCCAAGACCCTTGGTGTCGATCATGAATTCGCCTCGCAGACCCAGAATTCCTCGCGTAGGGCCTTCGAAGACCAGGCGCACGGAGTTGCTGTGTTGGCTCATGTTCACCAGGCGGCACGCGCGCTTGTTCATTTTTTCAATAATCACGCCCTGGTATTCCACCGGCACATCGATCACCGATTCTTCAAATGGTTCGAGCTTCTGGCCGTTTTCTTCTTTGATAATAACCCGTGGCTGGGAGACCTGCATTTCGTAGCCTTCGCGGCGCATATTCTCCAGCAGGATACCGAGATGAAGCTCTCCTCGACCGCGTACCGTGAAATCATTGCCACCGGAGCCAAAGTCGACCTGGAGCCCGACGTTGACCTCGAGCTCATGCTCCAGGCGATCCCGAAGTTGGCGACTGGTCACCAGCTTGCCGTCTTTGCCGACAAAAGGGGAATCATTCACCAGGAATTTGACCGTGATCGTCGGTTCATCGATCTTGATGCTGGGAAGGAGATCTTGGTCTTCCGCGGTGCAGATGGTGTCGCCGATGTAGATATCCGGAATACCGGCCATCATGATGATGTCGCCGCAGGAGACCGAGTTGGTTTCGACGCGTTTGACGCCACGAAAGCTGAAGAGCTGACTGATCTTACCTTTGCTCACTGCGCCACTCGCTTTCTTCGCAAAGACCGTATCGCCGACCTTGACCGTGCCTTCATAGACTCTCGCGATGGCCATACGGCCGAGATAGTTGTCGTAGGCCAGGTTGAACGGCTGGGCACGGAACGGAGCATCGGGATACAGCGAAGCTGGTTGGACTAATTCA
>CAZWLI010000140.1:0-14942 GCA_964634525.1 uncultured Candidatus Peribacteria bacterium
GAGATTGGATCTCCCCAGCACCGTGACGTCCATGCCTTCTACATTCACCTGGTAGAATTCCAGCAAGCGGATGATGCCGAGTGCTGTGGCTGGAGGGAGATGCTCGAATTCCTTCGAGAGTGCCATTTTTCCAAAATTGTAGGCATGAAAGCCATCCGCGTCTTTGCGAGGATCGATGGCACGCGTGATGAGCGGCACGCTCAGATGATCCGGAAGGGGAAGCTGAATCATCATGCCGTGGACAGCGTGGTCTTGGTTCAACGCTTCCATTTTTTCGATGATTTCCTCTTGGGTTACCGTGTCGGAATAGCAAAGAATTTCGGATCTTACGCCGTGTTCTCTTGAAGCTTTCTCTTTCATCCCTACATACGCTGTGGATGCCGGATTATTCCCCACCAGGAAAAAAACGAGCTTCGGGGTGACTTTTTTCTCCCGAAGACGCTCAAGACGCACTTTTAACTGAGAATAGAGTGCTTTCGAGGCCTTTTTTCCATCAAGAATCTGCATTTTTTTGTAGAAAATCCAAGAAAGTGATCAAATTGTAGACCCATTTTGAATTAAAACAATACTTTTTTCTGCCCAAAAGTGTCGATCTTCTCTGCATGATCTCACAAATGCCTTGAAATGCTTTGGGGTTTGTTTCGTTATACAGACCGAGTGTTCATTCTCTTTTTTCTATGAAATCAAGGCTCGTTTCCTTGATGGCGATTCTCCTTCTTGTCCCGGCGCTTGTCCAGAGCGCCTATGCCCAAGAGAAGAGTCAGATCTTCTTCTACCTTCTTCCCGCACAAGCCTCCATCACGATCAATGACAAGAAAGTCACGAATGCTTCTTCCGCCAAGGGGAAGATGATTTTTCAGAGGGAGGAAAAAGAAATCATTCAGCTCCCGCGCTCCGTCAGCGGCGTCAAAATCGTTGCCAATGATTTTCAGGTGGACATCAAAAATGAGGCCAAAATGAGCCTCGGTTCTGCCGATGCTCTGAAGCTCCACTATGGGAGCCTCCATGTATCGACACTCCCTTCGAAAAGTTCGTTTTCCAAAATTCAGATGGGAAACCTGGTCATAAGTTTTCAGGCGGCCAACTTCCTCCTCTTTGCAAGCTCTGATCAATCTGAAAAACTCGTGAAGGTCATCGAGGGCGATGTGTTGCTCGAAAATCCAACTCTTCATCAGAAAGTTTCACTCACGGCCAACCAAGCGACCGGTACAGATCTCCAAGGAAGACTTCTTCTTCCGTATCTTTTTGATGGTGGCAATACCCAAGTCTGGTGGGAGGGAAAAGAATTTTCCTTTGCTTATGATGCCCTCCCGATCGCAAGGGCCGGAGACGATCAGCGTGTACTTGGCAATTTTCCGGTGCTCCTCGATGGCGGAAAGTCGCAGTATGAGACGGGGGATATTTTTGAATGGACTTTGAAAAAAGGCCCCGGAGACAACAAGGGCGTGGAAATCAAGGAAGTGGTGTTTGATTCGACCAATATTGTAAAACCCCTTTTCACGCCTGTTGTTGAGGGCGAGTATCGCCTCAGCCTCCAGATCACGAACGATAAGGGTGAAAAGAGCAATACCGACCTCGTCAGCGTGTGGGTTGGAAAAAGCTACCTCAAGCCCATCAGCATTTTTGACGATGTTCCGGTCAATCATCCGAATAATCTCGCGATTACCTATTTGTACAAAAAGAATGTCTTGAAGGGCAAACAAGATGAAAAAACCGGAAAGATGCTTTTTCGTCCGGACGACAGCATCAATCGCGTGGATATCCTCAAAACCCTTTTTGACAATACAAATCAAAAAATTCCAACCCTCTCCGAGCTCAAGGCTCTCAAAGAAGCCATTTTTATCGACGTGAAACCCGAGCACTGGTTTGCACCGTATGTCTATCTCGCGAAGAAAATGAATCTGGTGAAAGGAAACAAGGGTCTCTATCGTCCTGCGGATTTAGTACTTCGTGTGGAAGCGCTTAAAATAGTTGCGGATGTGAATGGCATCCCTGTGGACGGCTATCTCAAGCCAGGTGAAATGCCCTATCTCGATGCCCAGGCCAATGCTTGGTATCTGCCCTATCTTTTCTTTGCGAAGAAGTACAACCTTGTTGACGCTGATGCTGATGGACATATCAACCCCTCGACACCCATTACGAGAGCTGAGCTGGCCGAGCTTCTCTACCGCATCGAGAGTATCAGCCTTGGTGAGAAGAGAGGACTGCTCAGTGGAAAACTGAAGAATTCAAAAACCGGCAAAGGGGTGGCTTCGGCGGAGATCTATATTTATCAGGCCGTTGGGGGCAAGGGTAATTCGGACGCAAAGGCCGACGGATTTCTCGAAAAGGGCGATCTCTACTACAAGACTTCAACGAAAAATGATGGAACTTTCGCGGTTTCTTTACCGATCGGAACCAAGTATTATCTGGAGGCCATCAGTGGCAACTCTGTCTCCAGCAATCGCGTGATCACGAGTGTGGACGAAGAGAAGGCCGCGAAGGTCGAGCTTGAAATCCTTCTTTCGCAATAATTTGCTTCAGGAGATTTACGATCATCAGACCTGGGAAAAATTCACCCCTCTTTCACAGGGTGTTTTTTTGCAGTCATTTACCCAAAAGAAACTCTACGAAATGCTCGGTCAGAAGACCTGGCTCCTTGCGTCCCATGGCATTCGTTCGCTGGTCACAAAAATTCAAGCCAGGCGAGGCACCTTCCTCTTCCTTCCATATGGGCCTCTTTTCGAACGTGAAGAGAGTTCCGCTCTGCAGGCATTTTTTCAGGAGCTCAAAATCTTAGCCAAGGAAGAAAATGCTTCTTTCATTCGCATCAGTCCTTTTTTGCAAGAGACCAAGGAACGCTTGAAGATGCTCTCAGGCCTGGGGTTTCGAAAGGCTCCGATTCATCAACTTGCGGAGACCTTGTGGATGCTTTCCCTTGAGCGTCGCACGGAAGAAGAGATTCTTCTCGGAATGGACAAAAAACATCGCAATCTGATTCGACGAGCCGAGAGGGACGGAGTCACGGTTCTGAAATCTGTTTCAAAGGAATCCGTGGAGCGATTCCTGGATTTGCACTGGCAAACGGTTGAGCGACATCAGTTCACGCCTTATCCGAAGGCTTATTTTCGATCGCAAGTAGAGCTCTTTGCGTTGTCCGATCAGATTCAGATTTTTGAGGCGTGGCATGAAGACCTCTTACTTGCTTCTGCGATCATCATGTTCTATGGCAAGACAGCTGCGTATCACCACGGCGCTTCATCGTCTGACCCACTCTTCCGGAAAATTCCGGCATCCTATTTGCTCCAGTGGGAGGTGATCCGAGAAGCCCTTGCTCGGAAATGCACCGCCTACAACTTCTGGGGCATTGCGCCCCCCGAGGCATCATCCTCTCACCCGTTCTACGGCATCACGCATTTCAAAACAGGCTTTGGAGGTTCTCGTCTCGATCTTGTGTCTGCTCATGATCTTGTTATCAGTTCAAAGTATTATATGAACTGGGCCGTTGAGAAGGTAAGGAAGTGGAAGAGGGGATTTTAGGTAAAAAGGCTTGTCAGAAAACAAAAGATCTTATACATTGTACAAGCAATTTTATATCTATGGGAAAGAAGCCCACCCCAAAGCTCCGACTCACCAAAAGTAAAGGAAGAATGCGTCATTCGCATTTCCGCTACGATGTGCGCAAGCGTTTGAAGAACATGGTAAATCTCGTGCCATGCTCCAACTGTAAAGTTCTTCGCATGGCGCATATGGTTTGCTTGGCTTGCGGTTATTATCGAGGACGACAGGTGATCAACAAGAGTGCTTCCGTCAAAAAGAAAATTACTACCGTTACGGCTTAATCTATGAAAAAAGATATTCACCCTTCGTATTTCCCGAATGCCGTCATTGAATGCTCCTGCGGCAATGTGATCGCTGCGGGATCGACGAAGGAAAAACAACACATTGAAATCTGCAGTGCCTGCCATCCCTTCTTTACCGGCAAGCAAAAGCTGCTCGACAGCGCCGGACGCGTGTCGCTTTTCGAAGAACGTCGCAAAAAAGCAGCCTCGAAGAAAGCTGCCGTAGCGACGTAAATTCTCTTCGATTTCTATGACTGCCAAAGATATTCGTCAACAGTACATCGACTTTTTCGTATCGAAGGGGCACCAAGAAATCAAGTCCGCCTCGCTTGTTCCGGCTGAAGATCCAACGGTGCTTTTCACGACCGCCGGTATGCATCCTCTGGTGCCGTATTTGATGGGGGAAAAGCATCCGATGGGCGTGCGCATCGTGAATTTTCAAAAATGTGTCCGAACGGGCGACATCGATGAGGTGGGGGACAGCACACACCTCACGTTCTTCGAGATGCTTGGAAACTGGTCGCTGGGCGATTACTTCAAGAAGGAAGCTATCAGCTGGAGTTTTGAATTTTTGACCAGTCCAAAGTGGCTCAATATTCCGGTGGATCGTTTGGCCGTGACCTGTTTCGAGGGAGATGCCGACGCTCCCAAAGACACAGAAGCTTCTAGTTTTTGGCAAGAACAGGGGATTCCTCCACACCGTATTTTTTTCCTTCCCAAGAAAGACAACTGGTGGGGACCTGCCGGAGCCACCGGGCCCTGCGGTCCGGATACGGAAATGTTTTTTCTTTTTGATCCGAAGCGCTTCGACGAAGTGGCGCAGGGAAAAAAGGAAGGCTTCCGAAAAGCCGATGAAGAAAAGCTCATGGTCGAGATCTGGAATGACGTGTTCATGCAGTACAACAAAAACGCTGATGGGACATTTGTCCCCTTGAAGCAGCAAAATGTCGACACGGGTATGGGCTTGGAACGGATCACCGCTGTGCTGAATGGCTTCACAAGCGTCTACGACTCCGAGCTTTTTACTCCCATAACCTCAAAGATCAGGTCACTCGCAAAAAACCATGATGATATCAGATCCATTCGTATTATCGCTGATCATGCTCGCACGATGACTTTCATGGCCGGGGATCACGTGAGGCCCAGCAATCTCGGCCAAGGCTACGTGATGCGCCGCATTATGCGACGAGCGATTCGTCACGGGAAGATGATCGGTATTCAGCAGCATTTCCTGACGGATCTCGCAACGCTCATCATCGATCAGTACCGAGAGATATTTCCAGAGCTCGAGAAGGGGAGATCCGGCATGACCGAAGCTGTTACGGATGAAGAGGAGCGATTCACGAAGACGCTTTCGCAGGGGCTTCGGGAATTTGAAAAAGCCGTTCAGAAAATTAAGAACGACCAGTCAGCAGCCAGCCTGCCTGCCGGTCAGGCGGGCAACCAGCAGCCAGCCATTCCTGGTATAATTGCGTTTCATCTCTATGACACCTATGGATTTCCGATTGAAATGACACAGGATATGGCGAAAGAAAATAACGTGACGGTCGACCTTGAAGGATTCCAAAAAGCTTTTCAGGAGCACCAGGAGCTCTCTCGCACCGCATCTGCCGGAGTCTTTAAAGGAGGGCTCGCCGATCATAGCGAGGAAAGCAAGCGACTTCACACGGCGACCCATCTCCTGCATACCGCGCTCAAACGAGTGCTCGGGGATCATGTCGAGCAGCGCGGATCCAACATCACCAAAGAACGACTGCGGTTTGATTTCACCCATGCTCACAAGATGACACCCGATGAAATAAAGAAAGTCGAAGAGATGGTCAGCAATGCCATCAAGGATGAGATCGATATCTCCTGGAAGGAAATGACCTTCGAAGAAGCCAAGGCCTATGGCGCCATCGGACTTTTCGAAGAAAAGTATGGGGAAAAGGTGAAGGTTTACACCATGGGCAAGTACTCTCGCGAAGTCTGTGGTGGCCCACATGTGAACAACACTCGCGAGCTGGGAGGATTCCGTATTCTAAAGGAGGAATCTTGTGGCGCTGGCATGCGTCGAATCAAAGCGATTGTGTCTGCAAACCAATAGGTTTCAGGGAGGGAAGCATCATCTGAGCTTCGAGATGAGCAGACGAAGGTATTGCTTCGTTTTTTTCTTGAAGCGCTTCTTTGAAATCTTGAAAAATATTGTTCTTTTCCAAGGATACAAAGACCCTGGCCATGGATGCTCCACTCCTCCTCATAAAACCGGGTGGAGATTCTCGAATCAAATACACGACATATTCTCCGCGATTATTTTTGAGGATAATGCCGCCCATGTCTTCCCTCCTTGTGACGGTGATATGATGAGATGAGGCCTCCTCTTCAATAGCTTGCAAGACTTTTTCCATGGGATGAATATGGTCAGCCGTTTTCGGATCAGCATGTTCTACTGTTTCCAGAATTTGTTCTGGCCTCAAATCTTCATCTACAGCTTTTCCTTTTCGATAGAGGACCACGGCGCGGTATCCTTTCTCGCCAAAAGGCTGGATGGCCACTCCAAATTCTTTGAAGCTTCCTTTTACATTCCGCAGGTGCTTCGGGGAATTCACAAAAAAACTCATCAATTCTTCCGCATTGCGAAAATACCCTTCGTGAAGATTTTCCGCATATCCGGTATCACGGAGCCAACCGGCATCAGGATGCTCATGATCACCGTGACGAACGGGGATGTCCTTGATCAAGGAAAGACGATCGAACGCATCGCTGCAGATGCTCTCAGAGAGTTTCGCGCCGGAAATGGTTTCTTGAATTTTTGCAAAGTCAGACGTCATGGCTTTCACTTTTTCGTCCCGCAATATTTCTTCCTCCCCTCGAGGAACTTCTTTTCGTTCTTGTGTCATCACTTCTTTTCGAAATTTCGGAATGACTCTTCCGATTTGCCTCTGAATGCTTTCTCTCACGCCGCTCACGATACCCCACAATGTTTTCCATCTGCCCTTTTTTTCTCGTCTTTCGAATCGCGGCGGCTCGATAATTCCGACATGTTCTGGTGAAGAGGCGATCATAAAAAGAAAATTATGCTACCTTTTTTTTCTTCAAAAATTCTTCTAATTCTTTTACGGTACCCCCCTCTCTTTGTTTTTCAGGCATAGCAATATTTTTTCCTCTTTCCAAGATAGGATTTTCTTCTTGTTGCAGGCTTGGAATGAGTTTGGCAAGAAACTCGCTTGCCGTGATATCCTCAGGATCAAGACCCGCCGCTCGTTGTTCTTTTATGCTTTGCTTCCCGGGGGTAAAGACCAGTTTCATGAGTTCGCCACTCTTGCTCAGTTGTACTTCGAAGAAGGGGATGTGAGGGGGGAGGTTTCCTCCATAGGCACGCAGGGAAGTAAACTCAATTTTGTAACCATCTTTGCTTTTTTTCTCTACTTCACTCACGATACGAGCATAGTCGTACAGTGTTTTTATTTTGGCGGCTTCCTGGTATTCAGGTCTTCGGAGAAGTTCTCCAATAGCCGTCGATTCTTTTGGATCAAGATAGCGTGGATTTATTTTTCCTATTTCTTTCTTCCAAAATTCAGCGCTGAAATCAATAATTTCAGCCGAGTATTCGGCTTGAGTCTCCTCAGGAATTTCCTCTTCCCTTGCAAAGACCATACTGACCGCAAGCTTTCCTCCTTTTTCAATGATCCCGATGCCGGCACCATTGGCGTCTTCCGGAATATTGCCTATTTGATCTTCATACAGGTGAAATATTTTTTCTGGATCCGCACCGGGGAAGCGGCCCTCGTCTTTTTCTTCGAAAACAAATGGCTTTGGGTGGAAATAGATTCCTTCCGCTCGTCGTTGCTGAGCTTTTTGAAGTTTTTCCAGAAGTGATGCTTCTTCGCCATGTCCTCCTCCATGAGCATCTCCTTCACCCTGAGCATGGCTTTCTTGTGCCGCAAGGCCTTTGTCCTCGTGATGGTCTTCTTGCTTTGGAATCCCCACGGGGTTGACATCCAAAAGGGGAAAGAGGTTCATATACAAGGCGCTTCGCGTTGGGTTCTCCAGGAGACTTGCGGCATCATGCTCCGCCAGTTTTTCCAGTCTTGGAATACGAGTCAAAGGTCTTTTCCGACGGGCATTGATTCTTTGAAGAATACCCCGAATGATCACCTCATGATAAGGAGGCCTTTCGGGAATAATGCTGGATGTAACTTTTTTTACGATTAATCCAAAATCATCCTCCAGTCTTTTTTCACGCCAAGAAAGTTCTTCTTCGGACTCGGGTGCGGGAATTTCTCGACCTTTCTTCCCCTCGCTCATGGTTTTGAAAAAATCTTCAAGCGATGCAAGGATTCCTTTTTCTCCATGATGGACTTCTGCAGGTAATTCCTCTGGTTTTGCGAGCTTTCCGGTGGCGTCACGCTCTTGTTCCTGAAGAGGTTTTCCGTGACCATGCTCGTCATCTTTTTCTCCAAAAATCTTTGTTCTGACGAAATGGATACCGGATGCAATTTTTCCCCCGATGGTTGCTGAGGCATCATCAAGACTGCTCGTCAGGTCTTCCGACATCACCCCTCTCACCAGCTTTCCAATGCCGTAGCGTACTTTTTTTCGAATGTTGCTTATCGCATCAGGAAGCTTCCCGGCTGAGGATCTTCCATGCTCAAGGCTTTTTTGAACTTTCTCTTTTCCCCAGCTCAGAAATTTTCCGAGGGGCCTGAGAAGGGGAATTGCGAGACTTGAGGTCGGGCCGCTGTGACCGCCACCACCGCTCATAAAAATAGATAAAATGTCACCCTATGATACCACAAATTTGGCTTAAAATCGAGTCCTGAAGCCAAAAAGGGGAGAGGTTTTGAGATCCTCAATACTTCGCACAATATATCTTAGGCGAAATACGATAGGATTCGAAAAGGGGAGTACTGAGATTTTTGCATGTTTCTCTTTTGTCCATGTTCGGGTATTTTAATTATTGCTGAATTGTTAAATTGCTAACGCATCTCATTATTTAGCAATTAAGCAATCTAGCAATTTAACAATCGGATCCCGATGCTGATTATCAACTTCAAAACCTACCACGAGTCTACCGGAGCCAATGCCGTGAAGCTGGCCAAGGTCATTGATAAGGCTTCAGCAAGCGCTAAAATCCCTGTTCTCATTGCCGTTCAGGCTCTGGACATTGAGAAGGTCGCGAAGGTTGTGGAGCACGTGAAAGTCATTGCGCAGTATGTGGACAGCGCTGGGTATGGGGCTCACACGGGTCATATTTTGCCTGAGGAAATCAAAAGCCATGGGGGAGTTGGGACGCTCATCAACCATTCCGAATCCCCTGTTGCGGCCTCTCTTCTCGGCAAGACCATTGATCTTAGCCAGAGCATTTTCCCCGAATTCACCATCGTATGCAGTCCGTCCTACGAGAAGATCGTGGAGATTGACCGGAACTTTGATCCGCACAAAATCGCCTACGAACCACCAGAACTCATCGGAGGCGATATTTCTGTCGCCACGGCCAAGCCGGAAATCATTAAAAAAGTCGTTGGCATCTCCACGGAGCGTCAGATCCTTGTCGGTGCCGGCATCAAGACCGTCGAGGACATCAAAGTGAGCCTTGCTCTTGGCGCCATCGGCGTCCTTGTGGCCAGCGGCGTTGTCCGCGCTGAGGATCCCGGAAAAATTGTGGAGGAGTTTCTGAAGGCGTGGAAAATTTCATCTATTTCAGATCTTCGAGGTGCATATCCTGGTATGAATACTGATAATGTTCGAGAAAAGAAGGATCGTGAAGTTTAGAGCTGTAAGAGTTTTTAAGACGGTTCATGCGGCGGTATAAATATAACGACTATCTAGTTCGTTGTAATGGTCGTCCATTGTAGGGATGTATTAAATAATCCCATGTGGAAAATCGACTGGCGGTTGGAGTGCCTTCCATCACTATAATTCCCCACCCATAGTGCCTTTCTTTTCTGAAGGTAACGGTGCCTTGCTCAAAGCCCTGCAGCTTGGTAAAAGAGGCACATACTTGTTCTGTAGTTGCGCCGTGACAGGATGCCAATGTAGCAATAGCTTCTTGCGGAGGCATGGGTACATCGAGTTTGATGAAATCATCGAAAGAAGGTGGATTTTCTTGTGGTGTATTCATATAGATAATAATTATTTTTGCTGATACTTGATTCTTTTAAGCTCTTCAGGTGTGTACATGACCCGAAGATGATCTTCGTGTGTATCGAGTAAGTGGCTATTGATAGCGATATATATTCCTGGCTTTAAGAATCCGAGATGGCCATAAGCAAATCCAAGCTGGAATGGAGCATCCGAATCATCTGAGGTGATAAGTGGCTTACGAGAACCCGTGAGTATGACAACTTTATTAGATTTTTTAAGCCTTTTGCTCAGATATTGGCGAAGATCTTGGAGGCGATAGATCCCGGAGGTAACTATGACATGGTCTGTTTTTGAACCGTTCAGCATATCCAGTATCAAACTGTAATCACAATTTTTCATCTTTGTGCTGTCATCGAGATAGGGATTTACAGAAAAGACCTTTTTTCGAATTCTCACCGATTCTCTCAAATAGAGAGGGATGGTAGATTCTGATCCAGGCTCTAGTCCATCAAGTCCATCGAGAGAAAAATCAATCGTTCCCCCTGCTGTAATAAGATCGAAAGCATCGAAGGGAAGATTGTCTTTCACATTGATACCGCTAAATGTTGCTGTTAGTAATTCCTTACGAATGTCCTTAGGATTGAGGCATGATCCGTTCATCACAACTTGGACTTGGCCAATAGTTTCTTGGAGAAGTAATGCAACAGACATTCCAAGATTAAATCCCCCATCGGATCTCAAAAATCCTTTCATGGGTATTACCGATCCTGTCAGGATAATTCTTCTTGATAGTCTTTTGAAATGGGCAGCCATGGGATGGTGCTCAACGACTCTTGCGACATCGGGCATCAAGTAAGTTCCTAAGGTAATGAGAATCTTACGTCGAGTGGTACTCGTCTCTGCAACTCGAGAGGCTATCAAATCTTGGTCTTCAATGGTGATCTGTCGAGAATCCTTTAAAAAGAGGGTTTCTGAATCCACATTTTTTACTCTCGCGGCTTTTCCAAGGTAACTAGGAATGAAGGTGCTTTTATTCGGTACTGCGGTGTCTTGAGCTCCATCCCAGTGGGAGTCTATGGTTCCGCCGCAGGCAAGATGATAAATGAGGTAATCTGGAGAAGTCATATGAGTTGACGAAATAAGTAAGGCAGTCTTGATAGAAGAGAGGTATTATGCTAGAATATATCAGAAATGCAAGCCATAAATGGCATATAATGCCAACCATATTAGATCGGCACTTCGACTTCATTCAGCGTCTGAGACGCTTCATTCCGCTCAGTATCTCCGACACTTATGACCTCAGATTTCCTCAAATCCCTTGGTCTCGACGAAAAAGAAACGCTCATATATCTCGAGCTCCTGAAGCAAGGACCTAGCAGGGCGAGTACGCTGAGCTATCAGGTGAAGCTTCCGCGGACGACGATTCAGAATATCTTGCTGCGATTGGAGCAGCAGAGACTTGCGGCGAAAAGCATTGAGAAAAATGTGTTTGTGTTCACCGCGACCCATCCGAAAGACTTGGAGCAGGTGATTGATCTGAAAAAGAGCGAAGAAAGCACGAAGTACGATCGGATGATGGAAGAGTTACAGCTGAAGATGCCCGAGATGCTCTCGATGATGGCCGAGCACAAGACGCTGCCTTCCGTGAAGTTCTATCGTGGCCGAGATGCGGTGAGGACAGTGCTCATGGATACTCTCACTTCCAAGACCGAGCTCAAGGACTATGCGAACATCGATGCGATGTTTCAGCATGTTGCTGATATCAATGATGAGTATGTGGCAGCACGTGAGAAGACGAAGGTCACGAAGCGAAGTTTGCTCCTCGATACACCCTTCGCACGCCAGGTCTACGAGTCTGGGAAGTATTCCCCAAAATCCCACAAGGGATACAAATGGATCAAAGAAAGTCTCTATCCCTTCGCGCTCGAGATGAATATCTATGATGGCAAAGTGTCGTACATCACGTACGTCGAGAATGATTTCACGGGAGTGATCATCGAGAACGAGCACATCTACCGCATGCACGACTCGATGTGGAATCTGATGTGGGATTTATTGCCGTTATCAGGAAACAGAAACTTAATTCAGGGAATCAGAAAATATAAAGGTTCAGGAATTTATGAAAAGGACTTATAGTAGAGGCAAGTAAGCCTGTCATGAACAAACGCAACATCTTCCTTTGGGCGCTCTACGACTTCGCCAACTCGATTGTGGTGATTACGTTTTTGCTGTATTTCTCCCAGTGGTTGACGATTGACCAAGGTGTTCCTGACTTCTGGTACAACATGCTCTATACCGGCGGTACGCTGCTGCTCCTTTTCACAGCTCCAGTGCTGGCCAGTCTGAGCGATCGCAATCAAAAGGAGTGGAAATATCTCCGGGTCATTACCCTGTTCAGCTTTTTCTTTTTCTTTCTTTCCTCGATCGCAGCTTTTGTTTTCGAAAACGCTTTCCTCGCTGCGATCGGATTTCTCCTCGCGAACTACTGCTATCAATTCTCTTTTGTTTTCTACAATCGTCTGCTCGAAACCATTGCCCCAAAAGAGAAGGTGGGTTTTGTGTCGGGCCTTGGTCAGACGGCCAACTGGCTCGGAGCAATCGTGGGTGTACTCATCATGCTGCCATTGGCTGCTCACCGTGCAGCTCCGCTGCTTCCTGCCACGGTTATCGGATTTCTCCTCACCCTGCCGATGCTTTTTCTCTTCCGATATTCGAAGTCTCCACGTGCTATCGAAAAAATAAGTCTCAAACATGAGTATAAAGACCAGTGGAAACAGCTGAAGCATCTCTGCAGCTTCCCGGGCATGGGAGTTTTTCTGCTGGGATACTTTTTCTTCAATGACGCGATCATTACCATGAGCTCGAATTTCCCCATTTATCTGCAGCAGGTTTTTCAGACGCCGGACACTATCAAATCTCTTTTTTCTGCAGCTATTTTGACCATGTCTGCGGTGGGTGCGTTTCTGTCCGGCTGGCTCTCAGACAAAATCGGTCTTCGGAAAACACTCTTCATCGTGCTTGGCACTTGGATCATCGTCTTTCCACTCCTCGCTTTTCTGACCAATTTCACCCTCTTTGCGATCACCTGTGTGATCGTAGGATTTTTGTATGGTGCCATCTGGACCGTCACTCGTGCGGTGATGGTGAAGCTCTGCCCCCCGGACAAACTCAACTATGGTCTCAGCTTTTATACCCTCTTCGAACGATTCTCGACCTTCGTCGGGCCGGTCGCCTGGGGTCTTCTCACGTCTCTGACCACCTTGGGTACCGATCGCTATCGCATCGCAATGTTTTCGATGGGCATCTTCGTGGCGATTGGGTTTATCATCGTGAGGAAAATTCCTGATCTCAAGTCCACATGAAAAGAATGATCTTCAAGATTTTTCAATTTTTTCTCCTGCTCACCCCAGGACTCTTTCTTTTTTATCTCTATCGCTTTCAGGTTGGGGTGCCGACGAATCTTCTTGAATTCACGGTCGGGATTCTTTTTGCCTGCTGGATGCTGGGCATCACTTTCCTCCAGTTTCCAAGGCCAATCCTTTCGAGATGGCATTGGTGTGCGCTGATTTTTTTCCTTGCTGCGGCAACCCTGGCGACGATCAAAACGGTGTTTGATTTACCAATCGGACAATCCGTACCGCTCGGCATCTGGAAAGGCTGGTTTGTCATGCCAACTCTGTACTACCTCATGCTTGTCAGCTGCTTTCGTACCCGCTCGGAGCTGCAGCGCTTGATCGATGTGGCCCTTGCCCTGGTGGCGCTCACGAGTGCTGTCATGCTGCTGCAGTTTTTCACGGGAATCTTCTCTGAGGTTACAAGTACCCCTGATTTTCGTCTGGTGTGGCCCTACCTGGACCCCTGGAGTGGACTTGGGGCCAGTGGCAACTACCCCGCACTTTTTCTTTCGCCCTTTCTGTGTCTTGGCTTCATGATGCTGATTCGCAGCGAAAAGAGTATGGAAAAGCTTTTTTATGCCACCTGTACTCTCATGATCGCGCTGGCCGTGTACTTCAGCAAATCCTATGGCGCCTGGATCGCGGTCATTGGCGCGTGCTTTCTCGGCAGCTTCTTCACCTTCCGCGGCGTGAAGCGATGGGTGCTGACTCCCCTTTTCGCTTCTCTCCTTCTCATTGGTCTCTACGCAGATCAGAAAAATACGGAGAAATTTCGCTACGGCCTCGACCTCGAGAATCAGAGCGTGATTACTTCAAGCGAAGAGCGCGTCAATATTTGGAAGGTCAGTTGGGATTTGATCCAGCGTGACCCCCTCTTTGGAGTCGGACCGGGACAGTTTCAACGAGCCTTCACACAGCAAGCCCCCGTGACTCTGCAGCGAGACGTGAGCCGCATGGAAATCAATCATGCGCTGCACAGCCACAACACCTTCCTTATGTTTTGGCTTTCCAATGGAATCTTGGGCTTGCTCAGCTATCTTTTTCTTGTGAGCGTCTGGGCTTTTTTTGTGCCCAAAGAATGGCGATGGGTGCTCCTCGCTCCTCTGCTCTATATCCTGGCGCATGGTCTCATTGATGTGACGTATTTCAAAAATGACCTCGCGACCAGCTTCTTTTTCCTCGGAAGTCTGATGACCATCGCCAGATCCACCAATCTCGTGAGTGGCACCGTGGAGGAAGGGCTCAAAATCGGAAGATCACTGGGCTACCCCACGATCAATCTTCAGTTCTCAAGCCCACCCGAAAAGCCGTATGGTGTCTACGCGGCTTCCGTGGTGATTGATGGCATGAAGAGAAAAGGCCTGCTCTACTATGGCCCTCGCATGGTCAAGGGCCAGCCGGACGAGATCGTCTGTGAGATGAGCATCCTTGATTTTGAAGGCGATCTGTACGGAAAGAAGCTCACCTGCGAGTTTGGAGAATTCATCCGACCTCCGAAGTCATTCTCGGGTCTCTTGGAGCTCAAAAAGCAGATTGAGAAAGATGTGCTGGTGGCGAAGCATCGGAAAATCGTCTAGGAAATGGTGATGAAAATCGTTCCAATCACCACGAGCAATGTTCCAGGTATTTTTTCGTAAACTTTTTCTTTCAGGTAAGTTCC
>CAZWLI010000141.1:0-1695 GCA_964634525.1 uncultured Candidatus Peribacteria bacterium
AAAGAAGGGGAAATGTTTTTTTCAGGAGCCAAAAAGAGATGGAATCGCTTTTGGAAGAGGTAAGAGTGACTGGTGAACATGTCAAGATTGCGTTTACACAGAACCCAAAACTCAACGCTCTTCGTGATGTCGCTGCCTCGAGAATTCAAGAAAATGTCGCACAGGAAGGATCAGATTATGTCCAGTCTTTCCTCAAAAAAAATGGTAGTAAGACCGGAACAACATCAGGAGTGTGGACCAGCAGTCTTCATTTTGGTTTTTTAACTGCCTATATAAACACTCAGATGCAGGAGAATATTGAAGAGCATGCCAGTCTCTCAGCTGCTCTTCTCTCTTTCCCTGATCTGCTCCAAGCCGATATCACCGGAAAACTTTTAGCAAAGGTGACGGAAGAGATGCTGAATCTGGAAAACCGTTTGGAGTTGTTCAATGATCTCCAACGGGGCAATATTCGTAAAAGACTGGTGAATGCTTTTGAGCTGTCACTTTGGATAGAGTTTTTGAGCGATATTTTGACTCCGTATATCCTTCAGCAAACGAAAGCTCCCATCACACGGTCAGAGTATGAAGTCGTATTATATGAAGGTAAATCTATCATAGATTCCAAATCTCTTGTCATACGAGACACTGCTGGTCAGGCCATAAAAGACCCTGAATCAAAGGCTCCCGATGCATGGTCGTATTCTTTTAGCACCTTTCTTTATGTCGGTCTCTCCACGCTGACGGATGAAACAGCAGACTATCTCTACATAAAGTTTGTACAATCGTATTTTCAAACCCATCTTCAGGAAAAGGTCGTGAATGATCTCCAGAAAAATGATTATAGCGGTGTTTTTGAGGAACCTGATGTGGTCAGTCTGGGGTTGAAACGCAATGTGGAGAAATTCAAGCGTATCAAAGAGATGAAGGTGCTGGTGATCGAATGTTTGCGTCGCCAAAGGGATGCCCTTCAGCAGTCTTCCAATCCGTACAAAATATTAAGTCAAGTTGCAGACTTCCAGGGGAGTTTCCCTGAGCCTCTCCCGAAGGGTGAGGTTTCAAATTTTTTAGACAGCGTTGGTCTCGTGGATGAGGAAAGTGTCATAAGCGCTGAGGAACTTGTGAAGGAGGAACAAGAGGGGCAGTATGAAGAGGCCATGAAAGCGTTGGAGAAACTGGTGGATGACTATCGTCGCGCATCCGAAGAACAAGAAGGTTGGGCAGAATTAGATAGTAAAAAAAATGATATCGGCGAGCAGATAGAGTTGATAGAAACGAAGTACAGCGATTTTCTCCAAAATCCTGCTGATCGTGATTTTCTCGATGAAGCTCGAGAAATAGTTAGTTTTGAAGAATGGAAACTTATCAAGTCAGAATAATTTTTTTTATATTTTTTTTTATTTTTTATGTCCAGCCCCGCGCGTACTGAAATTTTCCGTTTCCTCCAACTGCGAAGTCCTGATCAGGCGAGCAAGACGGTTGTGGACAAGCGCTATTTGCGTGATCCGAGGGAAAGCTCCCAAAGCGTCCTGGTTCAGGATCTCATGGAGGCTGATACTTTTGCAAAAAGAAAGCGAGTTGCCAAGCAGTTTATGACCGAGACTGATTTTGTGTCTAGTGAGAGGCTGTACAGCCTTATTTCCGAAGCGATCATCACTTACCTTCGCCAGTTCATACTCACCGAAGCGTCGGTCAAGGATGTCGTCGATCAGATCC
>CAZWLI010000142.1:0-3794 GCA_964634525.1 uncultured Candidatus Peribacteria bacterium
CGCACCTACAATTTCCCCCAGGATCGCGTGACCGATCACCGTATTAAACAAAGCTGGGCGAATATGCCGTCCATTTTGGATGGAAATTTGGATGATATGATTCAAGCGCTCGTCATGGAGGATCAGGCGAAGAAGCTTCAAAGCGCATAGGCGATCCCAATAACCTTTACAATTTCACCGACGATCATTAGACTCCTATGGCTTCTTTTTGCGAAAGATTTGTGATCAGCTTTTACAAACGAAGCACCTTTATTCTTCATGTGATCACTCTTTTCTTATGACCAGTGTCATGGACCAGGCCGTCCTGCAGGCCCAAACGCAACCTTTTCCCAAGCCGGGCGATCTGGTGAAGGGAACCATCCTCAAAAAACTCAAAAATAAATGCCTTGTGGATCTCTGCGACGGTCAGGCCGTCGGAATCATCGAGGGCAAAGAAATGAAGGACACCGCCGGGACCTACGAGAAGCTTATGAGCGGTGATTTTGTGAAGGCGGTGATCGTGGAAGAGGAAAATGAAGAAGGTTTTTTTGTGCTTTCCCTTCGAAAGGCCGCTCAAAATACGGCTTGGGATCGATTTGATGAGATGTTCAAGAGCGGAGAAATTTTTGAAGTCAAGGTTACGGAGGCCAATAAAGGTGGCCTGCTGCTCGAAATCGATTCCATCAAGGCCTTTCTTCCCGTTTCGCAGCTTGCTCCCATGCACTATCCTCGTGTGAATGAGGCGAATTCCGCCGAAATTCTTCGAAGACTTCAGAAGCTCATTGGCCTCAAGTTTCGTGTCCGGATTATCGCCATCGATCGTGACAACGGCAAGCTCATCCTTTCCGAACGCGCTGCCGAGGAGGAGGGTCGTCAGCAGAAGCTGAAGGGCCTCGCCATTGGCTCAACCGTTCGAGGACGAGTCTCGGGCATTGTGAAGTTTGGTCTCTTTGTGGCTTTCGAAGGCCTCGAGGGACTGGTGCACATCTCGGAGATCGACTGGGGACATGTGAAGAATCCGGCGGACTTCGCGAAGCTTGGGGACATGGTGGACGTCATGATCATTGGAATCGAAGGCGAGAAGATTTCGCTTTCCATGAAGCGCCTGAAGAAGGATCCCTGGGTTGAGGCGGCGGAAAAATACAAGGTTGGTACGACGGTTTCGGGCAAGATCAACCGTATGACGACCTTCGGTGCCTTCATGACGCTCGAGAAAGACATCAATGGCCTTATCCATCTTTCGGAAATTTCGCACGAAAAAGTTGACGACGTCGACAAGCTCCTGAAGGTGGGTCAAGAAGTCGAAGCACAGGTGATCTCGGTGGATCTCGATGAACATCGCATTGGGCTCTCCGTGAAGGCTCTGCTTCCTGCACCCGCCGTGTCTGCCGTACCCGCTCCGCCAACCCCGCCTGTTGTGGCTGCCTAACGTATGAAAAAAGTACTTGTTACCGGAGGCGCCGGCTTCATTGGCTCCAATTTTTGCAATCTCAGCAAAGGCCGTTACTCGGTCACCGCTCTTGATAATCTCCTCCTTGGCGATCCAAGGAATCTCGATGCTGATGTTCGTTTTATCAAAGGCAATGCCTGTTCGGTTAATGATTTAGAAAAAGTTGGAGCCGTTGACATCGTCCTTCATCTTGCCGGGACTTCTTCAGCACCCATGTTTATGGATGATGGATTTGTATCGGGCTATGTGAATTCCGTGCAATCCTTCGTGACGACCCTGGAATGGGCGAGGAAAGTGGGAGCGAAGAAATTTCTCTATGCTTCCACTTCTTCGCTGTATGCCAACAATCCCCTACCGCTCGCGGAGACTCAACACGTGACACCGCCCAATCACTATGCCGTGACGAAAGAGCTCTACGAGCACTGCTCTGGGGCGTATCACAAGGTCTATCCGGAGATCGAGATTATCGGCTTTCGCTTCATGAGCGTCTATGGCCCGAATGAAGAGGCCAAAGGTCGCTATGCCAACATTATTTCTCAGTTTGCCTGGGACATGGCCCGAGGAAAACCCCCCATTATTTTTGGTGATGGCAAGCAGTTTCGAGATTTCACGAATGTCCGTGATGTTGTAACGGCCATCACACTTGCGATCGATACGGAAGAGCATCTTGGCGCTCAGATTTTTAACATTGGCACGGGTCGCAGCACTTCTCTGAATGATATCGTGACGGCGCTTCAAAAAGCATTCGGAAATATGATTCAACCCCGTTACATTTCGAATCCCGTGAAGGAGGGCTATGTTTTTGGCCAGCATGCGGATATTACAAAAATTCAAAAAACCCTTGGCTATGAGCCAAAGGTGAAGCTGGAGGATGGGATTCTCGAGCAGGTTCGCAATCTTCGCATGGATCTGATTCGCGAAACGAGCTCCGATTTGTTACAATAAAGCTGATATGAATCAAGCTCTCAGTGGCTACAGCGCACCCCTCTTTGACCAGCACAAACCTCGCTGGACGGATGATCGTATGCTCGGAGGGTCTCTCGAAAAAGCCGAGTCTCGCTATCATGACAAGGAAAATACGCTCAAGATTTTGAATGGTCTCTGCTCTGATCTCTTTTTCCGCTCGGAAGATGTGCATCAGCCCTGGTTTCAGGACATTCCGGATTGTGCTCTTCCTGTCGCAAATCTTGAAATTCCAAAGCGACCTGTTGATTACCGAAAACCTCTTGACTCCGGTTTCAAGAAGCGCACCTACGTGATTGGCAAAGAGCTTCCCACTTCACTCCCCAACAAGAAAATTGGAGACAGGCGACAGCGATTTCGGGGGAGAAAAAGGGGGAGAAGGTAACAGGGACCCCAAAATAGTGAAGACGCCGTGTGAAGGATTCAAACCGATGGAACTCCGTACCGCGTCCTTGGAGGGTCGAAGCTGGCCTTCTCTATCTTTCATAGCCATATTCTTTGTGTTACCTTGCAAGAAGGATTTCCTTTTGAGAAATGATAAAAACGATCTTCTTTGATTTTGATGGGGTTCTCACCCTCGACCATTCGGGCTCCTTCACAACCTGTACTCATATCCAGAAGCACCTTCCAGGCGTTTCCTTTGAACATATCCTTCAATGCTATAAAATTTACCACCCCAAATTGCTTTTGGGCCAAACAACCCATAAGGCCATATGGAAAGATTTTTGTGCCCTTATTGGGAAAAACCTGGACTTTGAGGTACTTGAACAGGCATTCAAAAATACTCCTATAAATGTGAGAATGATGGAGCTGTGTAAAAAATTAAAAAGAGGTTACAAGCTCGGGATCATTACTGATAACAGTAAGGAGAGACTTGAGCTTCTGAAACAGGAGATGAATCTCCTTGATATTTTCTGCATTATCATTGTCTCCGGTGAAACTGGAGTTCGGAAAGACCGTGAAACAACATTCATCCATGCTCTCAATCTGGCCAAGTGTCAGCCAGAGGAATGCGTGTTTATCGATAACAATATATCCAATCTTGCAGCTCCTCAAAAGCTTGGTTGGAAGACGATCTTTCACGATGACAAAAAAAATGACATCGTTCTGCTGATGAAGGAGCTGGAAGGACGAGGAGTTGTTTAGAAAAACAGCGCAATGGCAGAGATCTAAGTATGACATTTTTGGAAGGTAAGGCGATCAAGGGCCCCGTGGAATACACTTATTCCTCTTCGGAAATTTATGATTTTCGTCTTAAAACAAGAGATAATCACACGATTAGCGTAGAACCTCCAAAAGACCTTTCTGCTAAAATTCTCTCCAGCCTTCATGAGGCATCTGAAAAGATCATTGTAGTCCTCGATATCAACGGCTACTGCCGCATTGATTTTCGATTTGGAGA
>CAZWLI010000143.1:0-5455 GCA_964634525.1 uncultured Candidatus Peribacteria bacterium
CAGTCTCAAGCCCTATTCCAGCGCCAGAAGCGAATTTAATGGGAAGGCAAACATATTTCTCGATGCCAACGAGAACGCCATGGGCAGCCCGATTGAAATTGATGGTTTCAGGGACCTCAATCGCTATCCTGATCCCAGGCAGAATATTCTTCGAGAAAAAATAGCGAAGATGAGAGGAGTGAAAAAAGAAAACCTTTTTCTTGGTGTGGGGAGCGACGAAGCCATTGATCTGCTGATCCGTATCTTCTGCGAGCCCGGAAAAGACACCATCATCACCACACCGCCCACCTACGGTCTCTACACCGTGGCAGCTCATGTCAATAACGTAATGCCCATCGAAGTGCTCCTCACGAAGAAATTTCAGATGAAGACCGATGAGATTTTGGATGCCGGAGATGACACGACGAAGATGATTTTCCTCTGTTCTCCGAATAATCCTACCGGCAACTGCATGAACAAGGCTGAAATGATCAGATTGTGTGAAAATTTCTCTGGAATGGTCGTCGTCGATGAAGCTTATGCGGATTTCGCTGACGCAGAAAAAAGCATGATGACCGAGATTGGGAAAATTTCAAATTTGGTCGTGCTTCGAACCTTTTCTAAAGCCTGGGGAATGGCAGGGATACGCCTCGGAATGGCCTTTGCTGATCCGAAGCTGATCGAGATCATGATGAAGGTCAAGGCTCCTTACAATATCAATACGCTCACGATTCAAACCGCCTTGAAAGCCCTCGAAAAAAAATCATTGGTCGACAAACGAGTGGCTATCATGAGATCAGAGCGAGATCGACTGACTCGAGAACTAAAAAAAATGGTTCGGAAAGTCTATCCTTCTGAAGCCAATTACATTCTCTTCAAAATTCCAGAAGCCAAAAAAGTCACCGAAGACCTTGTAAAAAATGGCATTATTATCCGGTATCGTGGCAATGATCCACTCTGCGAGAATTGCCTCCGGGTGACTGTTGGAACAGCTGAGCAAAACACCCTTTTTCTGAAAACTCTTACATCAGTTCTATGCAAAAAATAGCTTTCATCGACCGTGACGGCACGCTCATCTTTGAGCCACCAAAAACCAAGCAAGTGGATGACGTGAAGCTCCTGAGCATCCTTCCTGGCGTGATCGATGGCCTCAAAAACCTGATCGCACAGGGGTATTCTCTCGTGATGGTGAGCAACCAAAATGGTATTGGCACGAAAAATTTTCCAAAAAAAAGTTTCGAAGCACCCCAGAAGAAACTCCTCGAGATCTTAAAAAAAGAGGGAATTTTATTTTCTGAGATTTTTGTTTGTCCACACATGCCGGAGGAAAAATGCCCCTGCAGAAAGCCAAAGATCGGCCTCGTGAAAAACCTTATCAAGGCTGTTGATCTGAAAGATTCCCTGATGATTGGCGATCGAGACACGGATGGCGAATTCGCAAAGAATCTTGGCATTCCATTTTTTCGCATGACCACGAATAGAAGATTTCCTCGAGTTGGAATCGTGAGAAGAACGACGAAAGAAACGGATATCGAAGTCAGCGTGAACCTGGATGGCACGGGAAATTTTCAGATCGAAACGGGACTGGGATTTTTCAACCACATGCTGGAGCAATTTTCCAAGCACTCTCTGATCGATCTCAAGCTCTCGGCCAAAGGTGATCTTCAGATCGACGAACACCACACCGTGGAAGATACGGGCATTGCCCTCGGAGAAGCCCTGGCGATGGCCTTGGGAAGCAAAAGGGGGATTCGAAGGTATAGCTTCCTTCTCCCCATGGACGACACACTCTCTGAAGTAGCTCTTGACCTTGGAGGCCGACAATATCTGGTGTTCAACTCTACATTTAAGCGAGAAATGGTCGGGGATCTTCCCACGGAAATGGTAAAGCATTTTTTCCGTTCCCTCGCCGAAAGCCTCAAGGCCAACATCCACATCAATGTCCGCTACAGCGAAAACGAACACCACCAGATCGAGTCGATCTTCAAGGCCTTTGCTCGCTGTATGAAAATCGCGGTGGAAGAAGATCCAAGAATGGCAGGAATACTGCCGAGTACGAAAGGAGCTCTTTAACCTGTCATTGCGAGCAGGAGGAGAGCGTCGCTCGACGACGTTGCGAAGTGAGTCGAGGAATCTCTCGGCTGTACAATCGAAAGATTCCTCCATGCGCCCTTCTGCCTGCCTGCCGGCAGGCAGGGCTTAGTCGGAATGACAAATAACTATGAATATTATTATTGATTACAACGCCGGCAACATCGCTTCGCTCCAGTATGCTCTGGAAAAATTAGGTGCGCCATACAAGGTTTCGTCGAATCCTGAAGAGATCGCGAAAGCTGACCGTGTGCTCTTCCCAGGCCAGGGCCACATTGCCCAGGCCATGAGGAATCTTGAAGAGCGAGGGCTGGTCGAAGTTATCAAGAATCTGAAGCAGCCCTTTCTCGGCATCTGCGTGGGTGCACAATTACTCTTTGATTACTCAGAGGAAGGAAGCACAAAAGCGCTCGGGACTATCCCCGGCATCGTAAAGCGATTTACAAACACCCTCAAAGTCCCGCAAATTGGCTGGAACCAAGTGAATGGCGAGTACTTCTATTTCGTCCACTCTTATTATCTTCCCTTGAACGAGTACACCATCGCAACGACTGACTATGGTATTACCTTTGCCTCAATCGTGAAACGAAACAATTTCACGGGCACTCAGTTTCACCCCGAAAAATCCGGCGAAGCAGGTCTCAATCTCCTTAAAAATTTTCTCCAATCATGAAGCTCATTCCCGCCATCGACATCATGGACGGCAAGTGCGTTCGCCTCCTGAAAGGCGATTACTCAGCCAAAACTGAATATTCAGAAAAACCTGAAAATATGGCGAAGGTTTTCGAAAACTCCGGCGCTGACAAAATCCACGTGGTGGATTTAGACGGTGCCAAAGCCAAAAAGCTTATAAATCTGCGGACGATCCGCGCGATCTGCTCTGCTGTCTCAATTCCGGTGGAAGTCGGAGGAGGCATACGAACAGGGAAGGATATCCAAAAGCTCCTCGACCTTGGAGTTGCACAAGTCATCATCGGGTCACTTGCAGTCCAGGAGCCAGAAAAGATCACTGACTTCGTCAAAAAATTTGGCGCAGATCGGATTCAGATTGGAATTGATGTGATGAATGGCATACCGAAAATTTCCGGATGGATGGAAGACACGGACACCACTCTCGAAGACCTTATTTCGGATATGGCCAGTAGAGGCGCCAAAAATTTCATTATCACCGACATCTCGCGAGACGGCACGCTCACAGGCCCCAATTTTAAGCTGTATCAAGACCTCATTTCGAAATTTCCAAAACTTTTCTTTACAGCTAGTGGTGGTGTGAGCTCAAAGAAGGATATTGACGAGCTTCGAAAGATAGGCATTTTGGGAGCCATCATCGGGAAAGCCTTGTATGAAAATAAACTTGATCTTTTATCATTGCGCAATAGCCTCACCAAACGCATCATTCCCTGTTTAGACATTACTGACGGCCGAGTCGTGAAGGGCAAACATTTCACAGACTTGAGAGATGCCGGAGATCCGATGGAACTTGCAAAAAAGTACTCGGATATGGGCGCTGATGAACTCGTGTTTCTGGATATCACCGCAACGGTCGAGAAGCGAAAAACACTGCTCGATCTCGTCACACGTGTCGGCAAGGCAATCAATATTCCATTCACGGTCGGCGGAGGGATCGGTGAGCTTACAGATGTGAAAGCCCTCCTGAAAGCCGGAGCAGATAAGGTCTCGATTGGCTCAGCAGCCGTGAAACGTCCCGAGCTGATCCGAGAAATCGCTCATGAATGTGGTTCGCAAGCGGTCGTTGTCTCAATAGATGCAAAAAAGATAGGGCCTGTCCTTCGAAGCCCTGCTGAGTCCGCCTCAGGCGGACGAAACATGGGCGAAGAAGGGTGGAATGTATTCATCCGTGGTGGCCGTGATGACACTGGAATCGATGCCATCGAATTCAGCAAACAGATGCAGGAGCTTGGAGCAGGGGAGCTGCTGGTCAATTCCCTGGATCGAGACGGCACGAAGCAAGGCTACGATCTTGAGCTCCTCAAGAAAATCTCCGAGGCGGTCAATATTCCCGTCATCGCCTCAAGTGGTGCTGGGAAACTCGAAGACTTCCTCAAAGCTTTCACCCAAGGCAAAGTCGATGCAGTACTGGCCGCCAGTCTCTTTCACTTCGGCGAGCTCACGATCCCGGATCTCAAACAATATTTATCTAGAAATCTTATTCCCATCCGTTTATGAAACTAACTCCTACCATCATCCAAGACAGCCTCACCCGAAGAGTCCTCATGCTCGGGTACATGAACGATGAGGCCTTCGAAAAAACCAAGAAGGAAAAAGTGGTTTGGTTTTACAGTCGCAGCAAGCAGCGCCTCTGGAAGAAAGGCGAAACCAGCGGCAATATTCTTGAAGTCGATGAAATCCTTATCGACTGCGATTCGGATACGTACCTCATCAAGGTAAGACCAGCTGGACCAACCTGCCACACCTTCGATGACACCTGCTTCAAAGAAACAAACAAACCTGACTCCATCACTGACCTTTTCTCTATCATTGAAGATCGAAAACTGACCATGCCCAAAGGCTCTTACACGACTTCGCTCTTCGAAGAAGGTCTCGAAAAAATCGCTGCAAAAGTGGAGGAAGAATCAGAAGAGGTGATACGCGCTGCTAAGACCGAGACCAAACAGCGCCTCATCGAAGAGAGCGTAGACGTGCTGTATCACCTGTTTGTCATGCTTGTGTACAAGGGCCTTGATCTGAAAGAAATCAGTGCTGAAATCCTGAAGAGGAGAAAATAAGTATTTCTCCGAAAATCAGTGTATGACCCCGAAATTGGTGTATGAAGCACGAAATATGTGTTTGATGATTGTAAAATCTGATTTTGAAGCTAAGATAATGCACGCGATAAACAATTTCGGAAAAGCAAGGACCAAAGCGGAACAGGAGCGAGCCTCTGTACCCAGAGGAACGCGTATGTGAAGCTTTGGACCGCAGCGCGTGCCGCCTTAGCTCAGCTGGTAGAGCACGTCCATGGTAAGGACGGGGTCTCGGGTTCAATTCCCGAAGGTGGCTCCACATTCTGGCATAAGTTAGAACATTATGAAACTTGAGGACTATCAACTCGCTGGCAGGTACCCCATATATTGGACAGGCATTATGCATCCCAGCATGATGTGCCTGTAACCAATCTTGGAATATGAGTACTCGGATATCAGCGGAAGTGAAGGAGCAAGTCCTTCACCGCATTCGCACAGAAGGCGTCACGGCAGCAGAAGCAGCTCGTGAGCATGCCATCAGTCTTCCCACGGTGTACGCGTGGCTTCGAAGATCAACGGTCCTTCCGTCCAATATCCTCCAGTTCAACAAGCTGAGAAGGGAGAATGAAGACTTGAAGAGACTCCTGGGAGAGGCCATGCTCATGAATGAGCGATCGAAA
>CAZWLI010000144.1:0-2002 GCA_964634525.1 uncultured Candidatus Peribacteria bacterium
GATGATACGCCAAATCTAGTTGAAATTTAAAAAGACAGCTCCACCGTCCCAAGACTATCTTGGGACGGGGAACCAATAATAACGCCTGTAGCGCAGGCATAAAAAGGAGCTGTCAATGAAAGCAATAACGAGAGAGAGGAAGAAGAACAAGAGGCTTTTAACAGAAGTTTCCGGAGGCGAGTGGTTGAAAGAACGAATGGTTAACATCATCACACAAGGCAAGAGGGCGTTTGATGAAAGTGCCATGAAGATGGGACGCATGATGGTGGAGAGCTTTTTCTACATGGAAAGGGAAGAAATGACTGGACCCGATTATTATCCGATAGATTCTTCGCTCAAAAAATGGGCGTCACAGCAGGGTTCGGTTTTTATAGGAGGACAGAAGGTGAAAGTAAGTCGTCCTCGTTTCAGAGGACCCCAAGGTGAGATGAGATTAAAGAGTTATGAAAAATTGCAGGATCCAGCCCAATTTTCAGATGAGATTTTAGCACAAGCCTTGCGGGGGTTGAGTGGTCGAAAATATGGAGAAACGGTTTTGAAAACGGCTGACACTTTCGGAGTGTCTTCATCAAGCATTTCTCATCATCTGATTCAAGCGACAACCCGGAAGATCAGGGAATTTATGGAAAGGAATTTGAGTTCCATTGATTTGTTTACTGTCTTTCTGGATACGATTCATCGAGGAGGTGTGGCCTTCATTGTGGCTCTGGGACTGGATGAAAACGGCAAGAAATGGAATCTTGGATTCTGGGAGGGAGCCACGGAGAACCACGAAATAGGGCAGGCACTTCTATCAGATTTGGAGAGCCGTGGGTTGAAGCTTTCCAAAAATGTTCTTTTCATCACGGACGGAGGTTCCGGGATTATTAAATGTTTGAAGGAAAAATATGGAAAGAATCTGATCCATCAAAGATGTACGATTCACAAGGATCGTAACATCCAAAATCATCTTCCGAAGCGTTACCGAAAAGAATCACATCGTCGTTACAGAATGGCTTTGGAACTGACGCGATATTCGGAAGCCAAGGCAGAGCTGATGAGTTTTGAAAAGTGGTTGAGGGCAATCAACGAGTCTGCGGCTGATTCTCTTTTGGAAGCTTCAGAAGAAATACTGACGTTGCATCGTCTTCAAGTTCCAAAACTATTACGAAAAACTCTTCATTCGACAAACCCGATTGAAGCTACGTTTTCACAGGTGAGAAAAGCTGAAAAGAATCTCCTCCGTTATCGTGGAAGCAAGATGAGTCGACGATGGCTTGGAAGTTGTTTGTTATATGCTGAGGCTCAGTTTCGTAGAGTCAAAGGGTACGAGTCGATTACAGATGTCATGAAAAATATCGAACGGGAACACCAGGGAGAAACCGCTCAGATAGCGGCTTGAAGAGGATAAATTATGGGAGCTGTTAAAATAAATTCAACTAAAAATTTGCAATCGTCGTTGTTGGTGACACTGATCCTTAATTGCTTGACGATTCTAAGGTTTGGTTTTATGCGCGTTCATTCAAAAATATGGATGGGTTGATAAATTATGCTAAAGTTTGAAGATCAATTTTCAGTGAACCGTGATTATCATTTAAGTCGGCTAGATTTTCTTAATTGGTTTCGTTATTACCACCTGATCAAGGATGTGCTGCGATTGGGTGCGGCAGAAGTCCTAGAGATCGGCACCGGTTCGGGAATTGTGCGCAACTGCCTAAAGCCTCTAGTGAGGAATTATCGAGTGCTTGATATTAATCCAAGTCTGGATCCGGACGTAGTGGCTGATGTGCGTGTCCCGCAATCTGAACTAATGGAGCTCTTCGAGTGTGTGATTGCCGCCGATGTGCTGGAACACCTGCCCTTTGCTGACCTTGCCGTAGCCAGTGCCAACCTATTTTCTTACCTGAAGCCCGGTGGTCATGCTCTGATAACTATTCCGCACCGACAGAGCAATTTTTTGTTCATGAGTCCCACCTATGTGCCTCACGTCTTTACCGTCCCTACAGGTTTTCTGAGTCTTGGT
>CAZWLI010000145.1:0-5400 GCA_964634525.1 uncultured Candidatus Peribacteria bacterium
TTTCGGAAGGTATAAATCCATAATCATCGGAAACATACCAACCTGGTTCTCTGTTCTTTGTTTCGATTGGTTCCTGAGTCCCTCGGCCTGGGTGTTGTGTAGTTTTTATTTCTGGCATGTTGAAAAAAACTCATTCGCTGAATTATATCACAAGATTGGCTTAAAATCGATTATTTGGATGGCAGGCCCATCTGGATTTGCCCGCCTCCGGCGGGTTGGAGACAGAAGATGGCAGGTCCATCTGGATTTGAACCAGACCTTGCGGTTTTGGAGACCGCCGTGCTACCGCTGACACTATGGACCTATGATCACTTCCCAATATATCTTTTATTGTCTTTTTTACTCCGCAGAATATAGACGGAATAGATCATTTTTATCTATGGAAACCGCTGCCCGCCTGAGGCGGGCCATTGTCACCATGGGCCTAAAATACAGCTTTTAGCTTATAGCTTTTAGGAAATTAGGAAATACAAAATGAAAAAAAGAAAAGTCAGAAATGAGCGCGACTATTTTTCCAGCTGATAGATCTCTTTACGATGTTTGATACGAAGTATGTGAAGGATAGAAACATTCCCCTTATGATCCACGTCAAAGATAGCCCTGTAATCTCCAATGCGGAAACGGTACGTTCCTGCCTCAGGATCCTTCAATTTTTTTGCGAATCGAAATGGATTTACTTGAGCGCTAAAAAAATCAATTTTGTTGCGAATTCTTCGGGCGATGTCTTTTTCAAGACACGAGAGGTCTTCCAGTGCTTTTTCGGTGTATTCAATATGGTATGGCATTTTAAAGCCCTAAGATCGTGGAAACTTCCTCTGAAGTATAGACTTTCCCCTGTTTTACCTGTTCTCTGGCCTCTCGAATCTCTGCTTTAAATTTTTCAAGAGCAAATTTTTTTGCGTCTACCGGCTTTACTTCGAAGAGAGGGACATTTTTTCGCAGGACAATAAAGCTTTTTTTAAGCCTTTTTGCCGCATTTGCGTAACCAGCAAGATTTTGTCGAAATGTTTTCATTCCCACAAGCTGAAGCGTGGCTTCCATAAGTTTTTGGATAAAGGTGTATCTTGAGTGTACACTTCAAATTATTTTTTCCAAGTGTATGCTACACTTCTCATATATTCAATTTTCTATGGGAAAGAGATTGCTCCTGGCACTTTTCACCATTTCAACGCTTTTGCTGATACTGGGTTCAGCCCTGGCGAAATCGGGAGAAATTGAGCGTCTTTCTGTCAAAGTCCATCGACAGGTCTTGAGCGTTCTTTCGACCCTGAGCGATGAAGACGAGATTCGCGTCCTTGTTCGGTATCCAAGCAAGCCAGGTCAGCGAGATCTGGATGAGATCGTGAGGCGGAAGGGAACCATTCATCGGACTTTTTCACGTGTGGCCACCGTCGCGGTGAAGATCAAGAAAATCGATCTTCCCTTGCTCGATGAGGATCCCGAATCAAGCTCGATTGAGATCGACCTTCCGGTGAAGAAGTCTCTTGATTCTTCCGTGCCGGCCATTCATGCGGATTGGGTCAGGAAAGAGCTCGGTGTGACCGGGAAAAATATCAAAGTTGCCGTTATTGATACCGGCGTTGACAAGGGTCACCCCTGTCTTCGCGGAAGCGTGGTCAAGGAAAAAGATTTCACGGGTGAGGGTTCCGATGACCAGAATGGCCATGGGACGCACGTGGCTTCCACCATTTCTTGTGTGGATAAAGTGTATGAAGGCGTGGCACCGGATGCGCTGATCGTGAATCTCAAGGCGCTCAATCGTCAGGGCACGGGATATGCCTCGGACATCATGGCAGCGATCGAAGAGGCCATCGTTGAGAAGGTCGATGTGATCAGCATGAGTCTGGGAGGGGAAGTCTCGAGCTGTGATGGACATGATGCTTTTTCTGAAGAGGTCACGAATGCGGTGAATGCCGGGATTCCGGTGGTGGTGGCGGCTGGAAATTCTGGCCCGAAGTCCGGTACGATCAATGCTCCTGGCTGCGCTGAGGCACCGATTACCGTAGCTGCCTGCAGCGATGCGGGAACCATTGCTTCGTTTTCTTCTCGCGGACCCACCGCTGATGGCCGAAGCAAGCCCGATATTTGTGCTCCCGGGGTGAACATCACGGCTGCAGATGGACTCACCGAGGGATTCATCACCTTCAGTGGCACCTCGATGGCCACCCCTCATGTGGCGGGAATTATTGCGCTGCTCAAGGAAGCCAAGCCTGGCTTGACGCCAGGAGAAATTAAAACTCTTCTCATATCTCATACGGCTTCGAAGACGGCTCACGAAAATTCAACGGGAAAAGGTTTCGTAGACGCGTATTCCCTCATTGCGGAGGTGAAAGGGGTGAAAGGAGGCGCCAATATGCGAATCCCTCGCGAATCTACGAATAAGCCCAAGAAAAAATCTTCGAAGAACAGCAAGAAACATCTTACGCACTTAATTTTTGAATGATTTTTGCCATTCGAGGGTCATTCATTTCAATTTTCCCATGTAGATATTCTCTGACAATTTCTTGATCATCTTTATCTATTTTTTTTAATTTTTCCTGAAAATCTATCAATTGCACAGCTTTTCTTTGGGTTTCTCGAGAGGTATCTTTTTTTCGGCTGAAAGCGTAATCCTTTACAGCTTTTTTATCCTTTACGCCCTTGTAATAAATGTTCAGTTTACACCATTTCCATGCACCCAACCATATTAACCTGAGCTTTACAGGGCAATCTAGGCCTAGTGATTCAATATCTTTCAAAAACTTACATACGGTATCTTGTCGATGATCTTCTCTATCTACCGTAGCTTTGCCTGAGATGCCGCAATACTCCTGAAGAATGGCATCTTTGGCTATTTTGCCACCATTGAGCATATTTTTAAGCATTTTTTTCTCTTGAGGTGTTATGTGATTTTCTGGATCCTTCGCAAGGGACAGAACAAAAGACCCTAAACCAGAAAACATCCATTTTTTTAATCCTAATTCTGGAAAGCTCTCGATAAGAACATCATGATGAGAGCGAAACCATGGGTTTTCCTTAAAGGCTTTTGAGAGACCCATAATATTCAGATCTCGAGCTTCAAGAGAGAGAATCCTATTTCTTAAATCGCTTAAAGGATTTTCTTCACTTTCGAGGATCCTTGTCCGAATATTTTTTATAATTTCTTCCTTCGAGCGCCATTGATATTTTTTCTTTCTTCCTTCTACTTTTGATTTGATGTCATAGTCTTCGTCAAAACAGGCTATCAGGACATCTCCAAAAGTTTGAAACCACTTATTTTTATCAAAAGAAGTCCTAAGGCCCCAAGCAATGATATTTTTTGCTCTGATGTCCAAGATCTTCTGTCTTATATCTTCCCATTCCGTGGTTTTCTTTTTGGGAGCTGGAGTGGGTATTTCCAATTCTTCGCGTATTTTATCACTTACATTTCGGATCGTTTCATCTCGATTTCTCCAATGATAATGTATGGTATGTTGCTTTTTCTTTTCATCCTTTAGGTCGTAATCAGCATCAAATGCTTCTATGATAAGCGCGCGAGGGTATCGAAGTGTGGATTTGAAGGCTTGCGAGAGGTTCCATCGGATGAATGCGTTTCTTCCAATTTTTAACAGATTCTGTCGTATTTCTTGCCATTCTTTCGAGTTTTTTTGAGGTGCCTTTTTGGGAATCTTAAGGAACGCTGAAACGACTGTTTTTACATTTGATATTGCTCTTTCTTGAGTATCCCATTTCAGCTCATTCCATGCTTTCCTTTTTGTCTGCTCATCAACAATGACATTTTGAACTCTCCGACGGCAACGGGCTATATTTTTTCTCAGTCGTTGATAAACTTTAGAATTTTTTTCTGGAATAAATGTTTTCAATATCTTTTCAGCTTTACAGCAAAGAGCCGCCATTTCAACGATGTTTTCTGGCAAGCGATCCTCAAATGGCTCGAAGGCTGCTTGGAAAGCTTCTCGGATTTCATAAAATCTTTCCTCTAAAAGTGGTTCTTCTTCAAATTCGCTGAGAGCTTGGTCAATTCTTTCGAGCAGTGAAAATTCTGTGCTGTTTTCAGTCAAGAGCACCCTCGTAAAATAAAAGGCCATCATTATCGCACAAATAGCCTTTTAGTCAATTCAGCAATGATTTCATAATCACTTTGCTCTTTTCCACTCCCGGCTGATCGAAGGCGTTGACGTGGAAGAGTTCTCCGAGGCGGGCAACTTGCATTTCAAAAAGCATGAAAAGCATCCCGAGGGATTCTTCGGATATGTTATCGATCGTGATGACGTGAGTTGGTCGGCCGTCGTCTCGCAGGGCTTGCTCGGTTGCCTTGCATTCGAGGCGGAGGAGAGAATGGACCCCCCTCTGTCCCCCCTTGGCAGGGGAGAAGGTTCTTTTGATACCGACAAAAATTGTAAACTTATCATTTGGCCCATCTTGGAGGAGCTGAAGCACAGAATGCTGATCTGATGCGCCACGAAGGGGGAGGGGAGTGATACCGATAGTTCTCGATTTGCCAATCGACTCGGCGAGGAGTTGTTGGTACCACAGGGCGAAAGGATACAAATGATCCGAGTAGATCATCATGACGTTGATGTTCACTCCCTGTTTGCTCAAGTCAAAAACTTTTTGAGCAAGTTCGTTTGCAAACTTTTTGTCGGCACACTTCGCTCCTTCCAGAAGCTTCTCAGGACTTCCGCCGAGGAGGGTGAGAGGCAGGAGGCCAACAGCACTGAGCACCGAAAATCTGCCACCCACCTCAGGCGGAATAGGGAAAGAGGTGAGATTATCTCGCTCAGCGATCGCACGAAGTCTTCCTTCGTTCGGATCTGTAATCACGATGAAGTTTTTTTGGTAATCCTTTTTCGAATACTTTTTTTTGAAAAGTTCAAACTGTGTCATGGTCTCCAGAGTCGTCCCCGATTTGCTGATGACAAGGATGAGCGTGCGTTTTGGCTTGAGACATTTCAGATGATAATCAAGGGTCACGGCATCGAGATTGTCGATGACCGTGAGGCGATCATCAAAGGGAAAAAGCGCTTTTTGAAGCGTCACAATGCCCAGCGCTGATCCGCCCATGCCAAGGCAGAGAATCTTGTCCCAGGTACCTTTCCTTTCTCGTACAAATTTTTTGATCGATGGGATAATCCTGTCCGGATCATCTGGAAGATTTTTCCAGCTCGCTCTGAAGAGCTCGGCAATCATGCTTTACAAAATCAAAAAATAAATTAAAATACCTTCAATTATTCTTAGCTTCACTGTATGGCAGATCTTGAAAGGGTACAAGATGGTGACAAAAAAGGTTTGGAAGTTCGAGGAGACGCTGAAGGAGATGAGACTGTTCTCGAAGGGGGAGGAGCAGAACCTCGTCGAGTCTCAACGAGAACACGGGCCAGGCAAGCATTGGAAGCTGGGCAACAAGGGCCAACCCTTGGC
>CAZWLI010000146.1:0-6180 GCA_964634525.1 uncultured Candidatus Peribacteria bacterium
ACATCGAAAGCGAGCAGCAGAGCCTTGTCAGAAGCATCTGCGAAGAATTTGACACATTAGCGCTGGATACCAGAAACCATGGCCCTCAAACCCATGCTGCCCTGAATGAAACCAACGTTGCGGTCGTGAATGAACATCTCAACACTGCTTCTGTCGCCATCCTCGGTCATGCAACCACCGTAAAACTCCCAGTAGCTGGAGATCCTACAGGATTCGCTGCACCTGCTCTGGCCAACACTGACTTCAAAGCTCGCGTCAATGCGATCACTGACTCAACTAAATTAACTGAGCTTAAAACCCTGGTAGAAACAATCGTACGCAAAGGAAAATTCTCGAAAAAGAATGCCGGGATCATCGGACCGAAAGTCTTCAAGAAACGATAGAGGTATTAAGCAAAGACTTTTTGGAGCTCCTTTTGATATCCCTGCATTTCTCTTGAACTCTGAGCAACGACTTGTTCGAGGTCTTTTTGATGGCCTGCTATCTCTTGTTTCTTCTCAGCTATCCCATGGTCTGTCTCATGGATCACCTTTTCAGCATGGGTCTTTGCCTTCGTGAGATACTCTTGAGCTTTCTTGAGATTTTCTTTCGTGAAGTGAAGCTTTTGAAGCTCCTGGATGAGGCTATCAATCGCCTTTGCCTCAGCGGGCAGCATGAGCTTGCTGGCTTCAAGCGCTTCGAGGAGTTGGAGTGCATTTTTGGTTTGGGTATTGGTTTTCATAGAGATTTTTTAGAGCGAATAAAAAATTATTTGTTTTTCCATTCCTGGAGCTCCGGATAGTACATCATTTCAACTTTGCTCGCTGTAGCATTCCAAACAGCAATAAGTTTCCTTTCAGCCTTTATTTCTTGTACCTCATAGGAATTCGGAGCAGTTCCCGGAGGCTTCGGTATTGTGCGGCAGATCTCAGCTTTAAGCTCTCCTACTGTTTGCTTTTCGATAGCCTCTTTTTCTTTCTTGACTCGCTCCTCTTCTTCTTTGCTCACCGGCTCTCCGAAGAGCACGCCAATCTGTCTTCGCTTCTGAAGGATGGCCTTGGCTACTTCTGCTCCCTTCAGCATTTTATAGGCTTCTTCTGGGGTGGTGACCACCGAAATACTTCCGGCAGCAAGAAGTTTCTTGCTAATTTCGGCCTCCAGAGCCTGTCCTTCCGCATGCTCAGCCTTCATAGCCTCTATAATTCCAAAAACCGTATCCTTGGATGCAATGGTCGTAAACCCATGAAGGTATTTCGTCAGTCTCTCGATGAGTGCGCCCGCTTCACGAGCGATGGCTGAGTGCGTGCGATACAGGGTTGCCATCAGGACCAGCTTTTGCCCCAGGACTCCGATGCTGTGTTTGCCCGCATCGACTTCGAATTGCTTCTTCTCCTGATCGCCTTCAAGCCGTGCTAGCTCTGCATCACATGCCCCCTTCAGTCGAGCCATTTCGACGTCAATGTTTGCCTCTTCTTCATGTGCATACTGTTGTCTGAGGTATTCTTGGTAGGCATCCTTCCCGAGCTGAAGCTTTCCTTCTTCGATATCCTTTTTTTGTGTTGGGGTGAGGGTGATCTTGAGCGCTCCTCCTTTGCGATTTTCGATTGCGGCAAGTTCAGAATCATCGAGAGCAACATAGTGCTCGTCGTCGGTATCATTTAAGAACTCTAGCCTTTCGCCAGAATTCTTGAAAGGTTCATAGAATTTCGTGGCTTTCGTGATGCGATAGCCTCGTTCAAGCTTTCGAACGGCATTCTTGTACCTCTCGATTTCCGTATTTATTGCCCCATGATCAGCTCTATTTGCCGTGTATGCAGACTTGGCATTTTCAGCAGTGTCCTCGGCCTCTAATCTCCCTGCTTCTCGGGTACATTCATCCCAGGCGTTCTCAAAGGTTTTATATTCTCCCTTTCCATCACCAATGCGAGTCTCAACATTCTTGGCAATTCCAGGCTTATCATTTGAAGTAGTTTTGAGCTGAATTTGATGAGCAGTAGCTCGCTTGGCATCATCCTTCGTAGCTTCAATCTTTCCGACAATCTCATCAAGCTCTTCTTTAAGCGTTTTGAGCCCTTCCAGCTCTATTTGAAAACGATCAGCAAGTCCCTGGGCAGATTTCTCAAGTCCCTTACACTTCCCCTCCATCTCTACTTTTTTTGACCCGAGCTTTGTCGTGACAAGTTCAACCGCCGCTTTCACATTTTCAGTCATGTCCAGAGATCGCTCTTCCAGATCGCCAAGGTGCTTTCCCATCCTCACTCGGGATGGCCCTGCAACCCTAGCCGCATAATGCCTCGCATCATAATAGGGGCCGAGATTCGTCACCTCCGCAGCAATGTCTTGGTGAGTTTTTCGAACCTCTCCAGCAATCACCGCTCCATCGGCAGGAAGCGCAGCGACCATTTGAGCTTCGGTTTTGCCGCCATAGGCTTCAGCTTCGATCTCCCCTGGCTGTGGATACCGATTGTCTCCTGATGCATTTGTAAGCTTCGTACCGATCGCAGCGATGGCTTTAATAGCCGCCAAAGCTACGGCTTTTTTTGTGATAAATGTATATATTTGCTGTGTCCCGTCAACTATTTTTTTGGCAATTTCCTGAGCTCTTGCTGAAGCTTGTCCTGGAAGGGCCGTAATCTTTGCGGGAAGATTTTTGTCCTGTGCGCCTCGCTCATCTCCATGGGCTTTCATCAGGGCTTCAAGAGCTTTTTTGACTTCTTCGAGTACATTGTGTTGATGAGCGATACCTTCAGATTGAATCGTAGACAGCCCTCCGGCTGAGATGATCCAAGATGCTTCGTGGGAATTTCCCGAACGGTCAAGATACATCATGAGTTTCGGAGGAAAGCTCCTGGCCAGCGCAGGATCGCCTTCAATACTATTTTTTGCTTTTTCAAATTGGGCTCGTGCATGTTCTTGAGCTTGATTTCTGTCCTGAACTCTTCTTCCAAGCTCAACATGGTCTTGAGCGAGAATAAGCTGCTGGGCCATGATTTCCACTCTGATTTCTTGAAGGGTTACGATGTGACGAAGCCGAGCGATTTTCGTCTTTTTTGTCCAACCCAGAATTTTTTTCGGCCCATCCGGCAGGGCAATAAGCGCCTGTTCAATTTTCGAAGCATCATTTGGTATCGCGAGGTCGCCTTTCAATCTTTTCAGGAGGCTCACTGCCACTGCAAGATCAGCATCTTTTGCCGCTCCCACGGGTTTGATTATGATTTTTTCCACTCCAGCAAGCTTTGCGGCTTCTGTATCAAATGCTGCCAAAAGATCATTTACTCCTGATCTGTCGAGTATTTTTTCCGCTGTTCGTGCTTTGCTTGTCCTGGTCTTTTTATCAAGTAAATCCTGAATTTCCCCACCCGAAACGTAGCGTTTTTTTTCCTCTTCAGATGTTCCTTTGAAAGCCTGAATCACTTCAAGCCTCTTGATGGCTCGTTCGAGAGCTTCTCTGGCTGGCAGAACGGAGGGCTGAACCTTCGTCTTGGTACTTTCTAGGACTGCTTTGAGCGGTGGGAGAAGGTTGAGCGCTTTTTGAAGAACTGCTTCTTGTTCTGCGCCACCCGCGAGGTTTTTCCCCTTAAATACAGCCAATTCACGGTTGAGAGCATCAAATTCCTCGATTTCAGCAGATCCAAAGGTTTCTACATCCACCTGAAGTGCAAGGACGTCCTTTGTCTCCCACGCAGGAATTGCGTTCGCACCACTGTCTGAGAGCTCTGGGAGAAGGTTTTGGGAAGGCATAAAATAAAATTATAGAGTATATTATATTAAATTTTATATTTGTCAAGTTTATGAAGGAAGCTTTGTGTAGCCTTCTGCATAGAAGAATGTTTTCTTAAGATTTGTTTTATCTTGCATGACGCTAAAAATTCCCCCCGTTTCTGTAACGGTCAATTGTGGAGTTTTTGATGATATAAGTTCGTTGAGTCGGCCGAAGGTAAAATCCAAAAGCTCCAAATGTGAAGCATTTAGATCGGCTGAAAGAGATGATGCCTTGTATTCTGGTCTTCCCTTTCCGTCGAAAGTAAATCCAAAAAGCAATCCACTATTCAAAGCATGATTTTTTAATGCGTGCGTATCTTTGTATTGGACAAGGTGAATATTGTCAAAAGTAGCTGTTGGAAGGGTACCTGTTGACGGTATCGTCTTAGCCGCGTGATATTGGTCATTTACGGCTTTCAAGAAGCTTGATGCCTCTTTTCCAATCTTATCTGCCAATTGTTCTCGAGTCAGCAGATTTCGATCAGCTTCCGTAGGCTCTACTTCTTTGTCCGTCTCCTTGAGCTTCATCACGACAACATACTTTTTAATGGCCTCGATTCTCTTTTCCCAATTTTCCAGGTCTTCGCGGGTCGTTAAGGACCCAATATAGTCAGGGAAGTTACCATTTTTGTAAGTGCTTGAGAGGCGAAGATTTTCAGAAATTTTTCCCTCTTTCTTCAGCACTTCTAAAATATACTGGATCTTTTTTGGCTTATGCTCAAGAATATCAGCAATGCCTTTGAGGTAGCTTTCTGGGGGATTTTTTAATCCGTATTTGAACTGAGCCATAAGATCCGCCTGTTTTCTGCCAATCTCAATTCCGCTTAAGGCACCTGGCGTTCCAGGTGGGACAGGGTGAGGGATGATAGGAGTTGGCGGGAGTGTGGAATCAAGAGCATCTGTCAGTCTCGCTATTGGCTTCTTTTCAACCCCAAAATCGGTACCGTCATCTTTTCCTGTGACAGCAAGGCCTATTAAATAGTCATATATTTCCCGATGATCATGCTTGAGGTGGGAAAGGAAGGAGAGTTTGTGATTCAATTCTCCTTCTGTGAGACCGCGATATTTCTCCAGATCACTGAGATATTTCTTGATTATTGTTCGAACAGGGGCATCAAGCTTCAGAGCGAATTCTTTTAGCTTCTCAAGATCATATTTCCCAAGGATTTCTTGTGCCTTCTTCATCGCCCCCTCCTGCTCCTGACTAAATTTCACCATAAGATTGTAGAGCTCGGGGTTGAGAGACTGGCGGTACAGGCTCTCGAGCATGCCGGGTGATACGGGCTTTTTCGCAAACTGGTCATTGATATCAAAAAGACGTTTTGCGTTGTCCATTTCTTTTTGTGCGTCTTGAGCTCGGCGAAGTATATCCTGAGCATCTTTGAGGGCCGATGTTGCCTGCGCATACTCTTTTAAGATTGAAGCGATCATGACGGCGCTCGCAGACCCTTCTAAAGGTGGAAACTTTTCAGCTGGATGAGACTTCTTCCAGGCCTTTATTTCACCTCGCTCAGCAATGGCAGCTAACTGAAGCGTGGCTGTTTTCACATTGTTTTCGGCTTCCGCTCGTTTTTCTTGCAGGAAGGCATATCCCGCCATAAATTCTTCCTTCTTTTTTGCCACTTCCTGATCGTGCTGTCCGGAAAATTCTGCTGCTTTCTTCACCTGTTCTTTTTGATCTTTTTCTCTCTTTTCCAGCACGCCTTTGGTCACGATTTCTATTTTTACGGGTTTTTCTGTCACCACTTTTCCCGTCACGATCGATCCTGGGGGAGCAATTCTGTTTCCTCCCTTGTCTTTTTTATCGTATTCATGGCCATCGAGGGTGATCTTGGTTCCAGCCGCGGATGCAATCTTGAGCTCAACAGGGGTCCGGAATTCTATAAGATCAGATCCTGATTTCAGGGTAATATTTCCTTCCTCCAGGAGTTTTCTTTGGAGTTTTGCGCTATCCTTGCGGGTCGTCGGTTTCAGAAATGCACGATAGATCCCATATCCAGCCAGTGCCCCAATGGCGACTCCTGGAGCCAGAGCTACAAAACCAGGGCTTACAGAAATTCCTCCGAGACCAAGAAAAGGTTTTATGCCTTCAAGAAGGCCAGCGATGGTTGTTCCGAGAAGCTTGTTTCTAATCGATGTCGACCAATTCTCTTGAAATGCAGCGGATGTCACCCTGAAATCAATTCCTGCGCCAGCAGCAGAGAGGACTCCTATCGTAGGAATTGCTCTCAAAATCGTTCTTGAGGCGAGAGCTTTCCACTGAGTTCTCTGTTCTTTTGTTTCTTTTTCCAATTTCTCCACATGCTTGATGTGCTCGGTGAGGAGCTCTTTCTTGGCTTTTGTCTGGCGAAGTTTGAGATCCAGAAGCTTCTTTCGCTCCGTGAGGTCGCGAGTACGCTCAAAATCGAGCTTATTCAAGCCAAAATCACCGACCGTGTT
>CAZWLI010000147.1:0-2736 GCA_964634525.1 uncultured Candidatus Peribacteria bacterium
AGCTCATAGCGATCGTACTCGGGATTCTTGGCATAAAAACCTTTTCTCACCGAGAGTAGTTTTCCTGCTTTCACGTAACGATAGAGTCTTTTCTGAAGTCGCTGTCGGTTTGACTCTCGCCAGATCATAGCCGCCTCTGCAAAGCTGAAGACGGTGCTGGGATGGCGAAGAAGAGATTCGAGACTTTTATTTTCCATATTGTGAACTAAATATACCCATAAATGTCTATATTTAGATTACACTATGACTTTCTCTAAGTCAACCAGCCCCCCCCTCAAAAATTACCCACCTTGTCGCAAGTGCTTTGAATACTCCTGCCACACGATGGGCTTTATGTTACGCGCGATCAAGTATTCATTCGTCTTGCTGAAGTGCTTGCAGCCGAAAAATCCTGAGTAGGCGGAAAATGGTGAAGGATGAGCGGCCGTGAGAGCAGCGTGCTTGGTGCGATCAATGATTTTTCCCTTTTCCTGAGCGTACCGACCCCAGAGGATAAAGACCACGTTCTTTTTGTGGTGCGAAATCGCCCGCACCACAGCATCTGTGAACTGCTCCCAGCCTTTTTTCTGATGAGAACCTGCCTGATTTGCCCGCACGGTGAGAGTTGCATTGAGCAGCAGCACGCCCTGACGAGCCCAGTTGTCGAGATTTCCGGTTGTAGGGATTGGAGTGTTCAGATCTGCTGCTATTTCTTTGTAGATATTTTGCAGGGACGGTGGAAGAGCCACGCCATCATTCACCGAAAAGCACAGCCCATTGGCCTGTCCCCTGCCGTGATACGGATCCTGACCGAGGATCACGACCTTCACATCGTCGAAAGGACAGAGCTCAAAGGCTCGGAAAATATTCTTGCCCTCCGGATACACCGGAGTCTTCGCGACCTCTTCCTTCACGAACTGGATCAGCTCATCGAAGTAGGGCTGTTCGAACTCGTCCTTTAGAATAGCCTGCCACGATGGATGGATTTTGACGTGAGCCATGCAAAGGGATGAGATGAGATCAGTATACATTTTCCTCCAGCTCCAATATCCGATCCACGCGAAACACCCGATCGTCCTGCCTGGAGAGACAAAAGGCCTCCAAACCCAGAAATGAAACTCCCCCATAGCTCATCTCGCCGATCTTTTTGGGAATGACCGATCTTTTTGACTTGGTGTCATTGGCCTTGAGATAGGTCATCTGAATCCGATTACCGCTGACGATGGCTTTCGACAATATCGCGCATTTCTCATCGAGGGGCATTTTTTCAAGCGACTTTTTGTACTGAAACCCTGTCAAAAACTTCACCACCCGAAAGTCCATGATCACATGGCGCTTTTGAAGTGGCTTTACAAGGCTCAGCCCCTCAAAGCTCGTACACCGACTGAGCGCCACATAGGTCTGTCCATGGGCAAAACTCCCCTTCCCGATGTCGATCACGACCTCGTCAAAGGTCTTGCCCTGACTTTTGTGAATCGTCACCGCCCAGGCCAGACGGACGGGGTACTGGCGAAACGATCCCAGCTCTTCCTGCTCAAGGTGCTCTTGTCCGGAACGATAGACATACTGCCGAACTTCCCAGGTGTGAGGCGTAACGAGGACTTTTTTCCCATCGCTCAGCCTCACGACCAGAGCATCCGGATCCATTCCTGAGTCGGATTCCTCAATATCCACAATCACCCCCATACTCCCATTGACCCAGGCTCCGGCGCCGTCGTTGCTGAGCATCATCACTTGAGCCCCGACCTTCAGGTGAAGGACTTCCGCGGTCGGAAAATGCGAACGATCAAAATCCCCAGCGATGGTGGCGTGATATGATTTTTTCGGAGCCTTCATGTGCGTAAGCCGCTCATCGTTGATCATATCCGCCGCGGCATTGGTGGTCGTGAGTGTGATTGCGAAGCCTTTCTTCGATACGCTCACAGGCAACTTCCCATGACGATCATTCAGAATTTCAATATCCTCCGGCTGGATGGAATTGTTGCGGATTTTATTCAGAAGTTCGATAAATTTCTCATCTTTTTGGCGATAGATTTTCTCCAACTCCACCATGTGAAGGGGGAAGTGGCGAGAAGCGCTCGTCTCCCCATTGGGAAGGTCTTCAAGAACTTTGGCGTCAAAAAAATACGGACTCGCGTACACCGTCCGAAAAAGCTCTCGTTCTTCCGGACTCGCGACGACTGGTGGGAGTTGATACAAATCACCAATGAAGATCATCTGGAGTCCACCGAAAGGAAGCTTCGATCCCCTCGCCTTCTGAAGCGCCAGACTAACGCAATCCATCAAATCTGCTCTCACCATGGAGACTTCGTCGATGACGATGGTTTTGAGGGCTTTGAAAAGCGCGATCTGATCCCCCGAGAATCGCTTTTTTTTCACTTCCTGAGGCGTGACATGCGTGGAAAATCGAAAAAAAGAATGAATGGTCTGCCCGTCGACATTGAGCGCGGCAACACCCGTTGGCGCCAGGACGACGACTTCCTTCCCGGTTTTCTCGAGGAAATACCGAAGCAGCGTGGATTTTCCTGTCCCCGCCTTACCCGTGATAAAGACACTGTCGGAGGTCTCCTCCATAAGACGAAGAGCCTTTTGAAACTCGGGATTGAGGTCGAGGGAGGGCATAGGTGAACACACAGGAGGACCGAGTTCATGGTACCATCAATCGCTATCATCAGCATTTTCGCCATGGAAGCCAATTGAAAAAAAATCAAGAATGAAATTTCCTGGATTTCTCATCCAAACTTTGCTACGATGTAT
>CAZWLI010000148.1:0-2803 GCA_964634525.1 uncultured Candidatus Peribacteria bacterium
TGCTATCATTGAAATACTTCAACGACAAACGCCCTCAAAAATCCAAACATTTTCTTCCTCCGCTCAAGTTCGGAATCCTGAAATTCCAGCTCACTCAACAAAAACTCAACTATGGTGTCCTAAATGTCTGTAATTAGTTCACTAATCGTTCAGTCCAAACCCCACGATGAATCTGCTTCATAGTTTTGACTGGCTCTGGTGTTGCACTTCGGTGGTCTGCTTCAGGGGAATTTTTCATGATGGCATATAACATTCCAGGCTAAACACTCTCGTCCCGTTGAGAATTGAAAACTTTTAGACATGAACTCGTTGGCGAGCGAGTCCTTTGTAAAGATAATAAGCAGAGAAAATGGCAAAAAACACATTGAGCCAAAAAAATATCCAGCTCGTTTCAATATAGCTGAAAAAAGCTATAAGAACGCTTCCTAATGTCAAAGCAACACTCCGGCGCAGCGTGCCCATTTGAAAGGCATAGCCAAGGCCGATTCCGCAAAGTCCAAGAATAAAAAACACCGTAGAATATCCTTCAAAAAGATAGAGTGACCAAATAATGAGACCGAAGCTACTTATGGTGAGGATGGGTGCATCAACTTTGTCAGGAGTGTTGAGCATCATGAGGATACTTGATATGGCCACAAGAATTTCCAAAATCACGAAAAAAATTGGCCCCCCTTGTTGGTAACCGAAAAGAGCATAGAGGAGCATGACGAAACCACCGATGGCAAACAGCCAATTTTTGAGTGATTTTGCTGGATGTTTAACGTCTTTAATTTCTGGCCACGCTGCGCCAGTTACAAGAACAAGCGAGCCAACGAGCCCTGTCCAAAAAATATAATCCATAATGAGAAGTTAAGTATTTATTTGATTATATGTTTTCATTTCTTTCCGTGAAACGTTTCGCAGTATGCGATGTTTTGGCCTGTTATAATTTAGCACGAAGTGCTTTAACAGGCCAAACTATGCTGGCCTTGGAAAACTGGACAGGGGTATAAGGTAAACTTTACTCGCTAACCCTGTTCACTATGGAACCGAAAAAACGGAAAGTTTTCAGCGCTGAATTCAAAGCAAAAGTTGCCTTAGCAGCGCTGGCAAAGACCCATACGCTGGCTGAACTGGCAGCCCTGTACGAAGTCCACCCCATCCAGATCAGCAAATGGAAACAGGATCTCATGATGAGCGCAGAAGAGCTCTTCAGAGACAAACGGAAGAAAGAACACTTTGATCACGAGAGAACGCTAGAAAATCTGTACAAACAGATTGGCCAGCAAAAAGTAGAAAATGACTGGTTGAAAAAAAAAGTTGGACTCTTTTCCCCAGAAACGATTGTTCCTTGAAAAGGATTCGGAGCTCACGATCAGCCGTCAGGCAGCGCTTCTCGGGATATCTCGGTCGAGTGTGTACTACGCTCCCGTGATCGACCCGGAGGAAGATCTCCTGATGAAGACGATCGATGAAATTTACACAGCATGGCCTTTCTACGGATACCGAAAGATCCGAGTCGAGCTCCGGAGAAGAGGATATGAACTCGGAAAAGACAGAGTCTGGAGATTGATGAGAAAGATGGGTATTCAGGCTCTGTATCCCAAAAAGAACACCAGTAAGAGCTGCCCTGAACACCGAAAGTTTCCCTATCTCCTGAGAGACCTCCCCATCTGCAGAAACAACCAGGTCTGGGGAACGGATATCACCTATATCAGACTGGCTCAAGGGTTTCTGTACCTGGTTGCCATCATCGACTGGTTCAGCCGGTATGTCCTCTCCTTCAGACTCTCCAACACCCTTGAAGAAAGCTTCTGCATTGAAGCTCTGGAAGAAGCCCTGCAACAAGACACTCCTGAAATACACAATTCCGATCAGGGTACTCAGTTCACTGGAAACCGGTACCTCTCGATCCTTGAAACCAGCGGCATTCAGATCAGCATGGATGGCAAGGGAAGAGCCCTCGACAATATCTTCACCGAGAGACTCTGGAGATCCCTGAAGTACGAAGAGGTCTACCTCAAACGGTATGAAAATCCTCTCGAAGCCTACCATGCTCTCACCTCCTATTTTACTTTCTACAACACCCAACGTCCCCACCAATCCCTCAATTACCAAACCCCTGCTGAAGTCTTCTTCAGCACCCAGAAAACCTTACCTTATTCCCACTAAAATTTTGTCTAGACAAACAAGGCCAGCTTACCTTTAAAATTTGGATACATTTCATATAACGTTCGCGGCCTATGCGATGTATCTCAATGGTATAATGGTTCTCACCATGAGATATGTCGTATAGGCCGCTGATAGGTGCTGTAGTAAAAAAAGCCACCGATTAGGTGGCTTCAATTTTCGGGCTTCTACTTTTTTTGTCACTCACGTAGTTTACGAGCATTGTTTTCGCTCATGGCTCGATCAACTTCCTCTTTTGTTGCATCAGCAGTGAGGCCGAGTGACTCACGTAGTTTACGAGCATTCTCCTCTGGATTCCAAGTTTGTTCTGATGAATTGATAGTCATAAATAGTCATAATTTTATAAGCTGTATTTGTATAATAGCAATAAATGCATTATTTGTCAAATTCAAAGGCCCGAAAATTTCAAAATGCGTCTGCATTTTTTTACTATGGCACCTATCTCCTTCTTATACGAAGAGAATTCGCATATTCGATCTAAATTTGTAAATTATACGAATATCAAGTACCATTCTTGCCAGCATATTGTATCTAAAAATTATGCAGGAACAATTGAATCAAGCAGAGCGAGAAATGCGCATCCGGAATTACAGTCGAAAGACGATCAAAGCTTATTTGTACGGGCTTCGCGAAT
>CAZWLI010000149.1:0-17800 GCA_964634525.1 uncultured Candidatus Peribacteria bacterium
TTTTCAGTGCCTCTCGCATCTGATCAGCTTTTTTGAAATCCCGAGCATCTCGAGCCTGGTCGCGCTCAGCAACCATGATCTCGATCTCCTCACTCAGGTCTTCTTCCACGTCCCAATTGAGGATAGCGAAGATCTGATCAAAATCCCGCAAAAACTTCAGCACATCCAGGCGATTGCTGATGCCGCCCTTTTCCAAGGCGATGTTGCCAGCCTTCACGAGCTCAAATACCGCTGCCAAAGCGCCTGATGTATTGAGGTCATCATCGAGCGTTGCCTCAAATTCATCTCTGAACTTTTGGACATCTAGGCTTGGGCCTTGATCCGAAGCATCCTGGACGGATTTCAGGAAATTTTGGAGCCTGACAATTCCCTTCTTGCTGTCCTCCAGGCTTTTCCAGGTGAAATTCGTATTCTGGCGGTAGTGAACGGAAAGGATAAGGTAGCGAAAATCAACGGGAGAGAATCCTTTCTTTTCAATATCAGAAAGGGTGTAAAAATTCCCAAGTGATTTGCTCATCTTCACGCCTTCCACAAAGATGTGACGCTTGTGAATCCAAACCTTGGCAAAAAAAGTCTTACCTGAGACAGCACAGGTCTGAGCGATCTCGGATTCGTGATGTGGAAAGATGTTGTCCTCACCACCGGTGTGAATATCGATCTGATCGCCAAGCAAGGCTTTGCTCATAGCCGAACATTCGATGTGCCAGCCAGGAAAACCTACTTTTGAATCTTCCTGATCGCCACTGATTCGCTTTCCGGTTTTAAAATCCCAACGAAGAAGGTGATTCGCATTTTCACCGATGCATTTTTTCCAGAGCGCAAAGTCTGCCGGATTTTTTTTCTCATCCTTCACCTCGATACGCGCTCCGGCATTCAAGTCTTCCAACTTATTCTTCGAAAGCTGACCATAGGTCGGAAATTTCGAAACATCGAAATACACGCCGTCACTGGTTTCGTAGGCAATCCCCTTTTTCATCAAAATCTTGACCATCTCCAGCTGCTCCTGAATGTATTCACTTGCTCGCGGATATTTCATCGCATCTTTGATCTTGAGCTTCTTTCGGTCCACATGAAAAAGCTCCTCGTATTTCCTCGCAATGGTGATCGGATCCAGCTTCTCACGCTTCGCTGCCTTCTCCATTTTGTCCTCTCCAGTATCCGAATCGGATACGAGGTGCCCCACATCCGTGATGTTCATGACCTGCTGCACATCAAACCCCTTGTACTCGAGATATCGTCGCAGCAGATCGGCCATGAGATACGAGCTCAGATTCCCAATATGCGCCGTGTTGTACACCGTGGGCCCGCAGTTGTACATCGTCACCTTCGGCGGATTCAGCGGCGCGAATGCTTCGAGCTGGCCGGAAAGGGTGTTGAAGAGTTTCATGCGCCAGAGAGTATACCCATGCATCCCCCCTCCTGCCAAGGAGGGGGTTAGGGGGAGGTCCAAAAACCCTCCATGCATCAGAGGGTTTTTGTGGTCTTAGCTCTCCAAGCAGATGCGAGATTTGCGATCCGGAGCGAAGGTGCTCGCCATAGGCGGGCCCGAAGCGCAGGGCTCTGAAGCTGAAACTTCGCGGATTTTGCGAAGTTGTCGGCTTCAGAGAGCAAATCCCTTCTCCAAAGAGCTACTTCTTTTTTTGATGATGTTTTTAGGAAAGGAAATTTTTTCTGATGTGTCCGTAGAGGTTCAAAAGCAGAAATGAAGCGAGGACAAAAATGTAGACCTCTGGTCCCGACTGTGTGTGACGCTTCGGAGTGGTTTGAACGCCTTCTTCAGCTGCCGCATGAACGAGTTTCTTGGCATTCGGATCCGCGAGGGGCGAGAGCGATTTGCTGGCGGTCGGAAGCGATGCATCCTGACCAAGGCTATCCTTGGCCGTGACGGTGAAGACATAGGCTTCGTCAGCCGAGAGTTTTTCGATCGTGATCTTATTCGTCTGGGTTGTTTGAATCTGATCCGTGCCGAAGCTGACGGCGTACGAAGCAGCGTCCACAATCGGATCCCAAGCAAGCGTCATGGTGCCAAGCCCAGGAATGCCAAAGAGATTCTTGATCTCGCTGAGTGCTGGGGTCACTTTCAAAGTCGCAACCTTCTCCGAGGTATCGGAGTTTCCGAACTTGTCTGAGATCTGCAGCGTGATGGGGAAATCGCCGGTGTCGAGCGGTGCATCGGCATTCAGGGTGTAGCTTGTTGCTGAAGATGTGAACTCATACGCGCGATTGTTGATAAACGCTTTGAGGATCGCGCCTGCTTCAGCTTCCACAATCATTTGGAAAGATTTTCCGGCGCGCACCGGCGCAAGATCTGAGTGCACTTTCGTGATAACCGGAGCCGTGTGATCGACTTCAAAATCAACATTCGTTGTTGCCACCGAACCATCGACAAGATACGTGGCCGTGATCTCGAGGCTGTGCTTCCCATCGCCAAGATCAAGAAGGGCATTGAATTTTTTATCCGTATCAACAGAAATTTTCTTGATCTCTTTCCCAGTTTCTTTGATCGAGATGTCCGTATTGTCCGTGTTGGTCGTTCCCTGCACGACCACATTCTTGGAGTAGAAACTATTTGAAACCGGAGAATCAAGCGACAGCACGATATTCGTGTTGTTCAGCGCTGTTCTTCCCGCGGGCTGGGAGGTGATCTCGAGCTGACCCTTCAGATCTGGATTGTCTTTATCGGTTGCGGTGAGGGTATATTTTCCGGAGGGAAGCACGAGTGCGAGCTCAAAAACCGGAGCTCCCTGATCCAGCGGCGAGAAGGTGTAGTCAGCTGGCAACAGGGGGCCCTTCGGAGTGAGCTGAAGTTGGAGCGTGCCCGTATAGCTCTTCTTCAGATTTCCCTTGTCGTCGACGGCTCGCACCACAAGATCGAGAGCTGAATTGGCGGTGACCGAGACTGGAGATTCAAATTTCTTCGTCGGGTCGGTACCGAGGACGATTTCAAAGCCAGAATTCTTTTGCACCGGTTTGACGGCGACGGTCGCGCTCTCGACGAGAGCGTTGAGACTTTTACTCGTATCATCTTGTTTGGCCACTTGCTGGGCGCCATCGACGAGATCAGCGCTGAGGTATCGGAACGTGGATGGAATCTGATAGGCCGTTTGAAACGAATCGAAATTCCCGCCTTTCGCATCAGCCTTGGCCTTCAGAGGATCGAAGATCGGAATATAATCGTCCTGAGAAAAATCCGGAAAAGAAGATTGAAAAGAGGATGATTTTGCTGCTGATGCCATGACCGGAATAAAACCAAGCTCCTCCTGCATGACCTTCGTTTGAGTTGTTTTGTCCACCAGCACGAGGGTCTTGAGTCCTGGCTTGGTCGAGCTCACCGTGAAGCGCAGGCTTCCCTGCTGATTGGTCACACAGCTATTTTTGCACGAAAAGTCACCAGAGCCCTTCAGAGAGAAGGCAAGTTCTCGGCCCTTGATCAGATTTCCAAAGTGATCCTTGAGCGTGAGGCGACCATCTATCGTTTCTCCCACAAAAGCCGTGTAATCCGAAAGATCCACGAGCGAGGCTTTGGCCTCGGAAGCTCCGGGAAAAACCTGAAAGGTCGTCTTCAGGCCTTTGTATTCAATGGCATATTGGCCCGCAACCTGGCTTGCGGGATACCAATACTGCAGCACGCCTTTGTCGGAAAGTTGAAATTTCTGCTTAATAACCGACTGAAAAGGATTGCTCACCGTGAGGTCAATCATTTCCTTGGGCTTACCGGTGAGCATAATGAGCGCTGGCTGGCCGGCGGTCGTATCCAGCGCTTTCAAAACAATATCCCCCGCTGAAAGTGCAGGTCGAAACACCTGAAAAAGGCTCAAAAAGAGCACAGAAAGCGAAATCGTGATCAGCTGACGGAGGAATTTTTTCATGCTTTTGTTTTGATTTCGGATCATTATAGCAAAAAACCCCTCTCTTGGGAAGAGGGGTTTGATACGATCGCTTTACTTCAGCGTCACCTTGGCACCTGCTTCTTCGAGCTTCTTCTTCATGCTCTCAGCCTCTTCCTTCTTCACCTTTTCCTTCACCATCTTGGGAGCGCCGTCGACGAGATCCTTGGCTTCCTTGAGACCCAGTTGGGTGATTTCTCGAACAGCCTTGATCACGTTGATCTTGCTGGCGCCACCGGCGGTGAGCTCAACATCGAAAACAGTCTTCTCGGCTGCGGGAGCGGCTCCTGCTCCTCCAGCGGCCATCATCATGGGAGCTGCGGCAGAAACGCCAAATTCTTTTTCCATGGATTTGACGAGAGCGGCCAATTCGAGCACGGGGAGCTCCTTCACCATATCCATGATTTTCTGCGCATTGGCAGAAAGGCTAACGGTTGCTTCTTCTGACATAAAAAAAATTAAAAATGTAAAATTAAAAATGAAAAACTAAGCTGTCTTTTCAGACAATTGCTTGAGCACCTGAACAAAGCCTCGGATAGTTCCGGAAAGCACGGCGTGGAAACCGGAGATTGGTGCCTTCATAGAACCCACAAGTTTCGCGTAGAGCTCCTCCTTGCTTGGCAATTTTGCCAACATAAGGATCATGGCCTGATCGACGACCTTCTTTTCAAAAATGCCGCCAACGAGCTTAATCTTGTCGTTCTTTTGGGAATGTTTGTAGATCTCTTGAGCTGCCGCAATCTCATCGAGATTCGAAAAGGCAGCCGCGATTTGCCCTTGGAGATGGGACTTTTCGAGGGTGTATCCCGTTTGCTTTGCGGCCAGCATGATGAGCGTCTTTTTCGCGACTCTCGTCTTCACGCCTCTCTTTCGAAGCGCGCGGCGAAGATTGAAGTTCTCTTCGACCGTAAGCCCGTGAAGGTCAGCAAAAACAACGGATTTCGCCTGCTTCATGTCTTCGATGAGTTCTTTGAGCATCTCATCCTTTTTGGCACGTGTTGTTGCCATACGAATAGTATAAAAAAATCCTTCTGTTCAGAGGGATTCTCGACATCGATGAGTATGGTATATCGACCCACTCCGCAACGAGTTCGGAGTTATACTGCTCGATTCGTGTCTTGGAGGGGTTTATAACATCTGCTGGAGAAGGGATTTCGCTTTCCTTGATGAAAATTTTTAAAAATTTTCATCTCGGAATCCTTCGCTTCGCATATCTCTTCGCGATATGCTCCGCTTCGGACCGCTTATCTCGCATCTGCTTACCCTCTGTCTCTGACAGAAGCCATCTTAAGAATTTTTAGACAAAAGTCAACTAGTAAAAAGATGAAAGAAATCTTACAATGAAGCTCTCTTCAAAGAAAAAATATGATTCGTTATCAATTTCACGTCCATTTTCGACCTGAGCCAGAGGGTGGTTATACAGCTTTCATTCCAGCTCTTCCGGGATGTATCACGTACGGAAAGAGTATTGAAGAAGCCAGCAAAATGGCAGAAGATGCGATTCAGGGGTACTTGGAAAGTGTAAAAAAATCAAAGGAAAAAATCCGAGACGATCACGAAACCCTGATTATGACTCAAGAAATTCGATATGCCTAAGCTACCGGTACTGACATCAAAAAAGCTGATCAAGATTCTCTGCTCGCACGGCTTCATTGAGCATCATCAAACAGGGAGTCATAAAATTTTTCTTCATCCCGAAAAGGACCTTCGAGTCACCGTTCCTTTTCACGTTCGCGACCTTCCAAAAGGCACCACGGCAGCCATCCTGAATCAGGCAAAAATCGATCGAAATCGTTTATAAACTATTCCTTCTTCAACACTGCGAGGAAGGCCTCCTGAGGAATGTCTACGCTGCCCATCGCCTTCATGCGCTTTTTTCCTTTCTTCTGTTTCTCAAGAAGCTTTTTCTTTCGCGAAACATCACCGCCGTAGAGATAGCCCGTGACGTCCTTCCGGAAGGCGGAGATAGTCTCCCGGGCAATGATCTTGGCACCAATGGCGGCCTGAATCGCGATGGCAAATTGCTTCTTGGGAATGATTTCTTTCAACTTCTTGACCACCACACCACCGGCGTTTTGGGCTTCGGAGCGATGAATGATTTGAGAAAGTGGACCGACAATATCGCCCGCGACCAGGATGTCCATTTTCACAAGATCTTGGGTTCGATAGTCCAAAAAATGATAGGACATGGAAACGTATCCAGAGGTAATGCTTTTGATCGCATCGTAAAAATCAATAATGATCGCCGAAAGCGGCATTTCAAAGTCCAGGATGACACGCTTCTCATCGATCACATTCATGTTTTTGTAGATACCTCGCCTCTTGCTGCAGAGCTCGATCAGAGCGCCAATGTAGGTGCTGGGTGTCATGAGCTCCACCTTCACCCAGGGCTCGCGAATCTCCTCAATGGTCTCAGGCTTGGGCAGATCCGCCGGATTGCTGACGTTGATCAGCTCCAGGGTGTTTGCCATGATGATCTGATAGTTCACGGAGGGCGCTGTGAAAATGAGGTGAAGCCCATACTCTCGCTCCAGGCGTTCTTGAACGATATCCATATGGAGAAGTCCGAGAAATCCGCAGCGAAAACCAAGCCCAAGGGCTGAGGAGCGTTCTGGTTCAAAACTGAGCGAGGAATCATTGAGCGCCAGCTTCTCGAGCGAATCGCGCAGCATATGAAAATCATCCGCTTCGATCGTGTAGATCGAGGCAAAGACAAAAGGCGTAACCTTCTTGTAGCCGGGCAGCACCGTGGCCTTGGCAATGTCCAAAAGATCTGCGCCTGGCTTCCAGACCGTATCTCCGACCTGAGCATCTCCCACTTTCTTGAGACCCGTCACCACATATCCAACTTCCCCTGCTTTGATCTCGTCGGAGGGTGCGTATTTTGGCCGGAAGAATCCAACCTCCGTAATATCGATTTTCTTCTTCGTGCTCAGAAAATACGCCGTGTCATTTTTCTTGATGGAGCCTTGGAATACGCGCACATACGACACAACCCCACGATAGTTGTCGTAGATCGAATCAAAAATGAGCGCTTTGGTTTCGGTGCCCGCACGTACCTTTGGAGGCGGAATTTTTTCGATGACGCGATCTAGGACCGACTCAACATTCTCTCCTGTCTTCGCAGAGATACAGATAATGTCTTTTAGTTTGAAGCCAAGGATATTCTCGAGCTCTTTCTTCCGCATCTCAGGCTCGGCAGCTGGCAAATCAATCTTATTCAGCACCGGAATAATCTCAAGATTTTGCTCAAGGGCAAGATAGACATTGGCCAGGGTCTGCGCTTCAATACCCTGGGTCGCATCGACCACGAGAATAGCTCCTTCACAGGCCGCGAGCGATCGAGAGACCTCGTAGCTGAAGTCCACGTGCCCAGGGGTATCGATCAAGTTCAAAATATGATCCTTCCAGTACATGCGCACCGGACAGAGCTTGATCGTAATCCCCCGCTCTCGTTCCAGATCCATCGAATCGAGGAGCTGATTAGTCATTTCTCTTTGTTGCACCGTTCCCGTCATTTCCAAAAGTCGATCGGCAAGGGTTGATTTGCCATGATCGATGTGGGCGATAATGCAGAAGTTTCTGATATTGTTCAAACTGGAAATAAAGCCAGCTTATTGTAACAGTCCTTCACCGTTTGTCATTCCTCAAGCGCTTCAATATTTTGCGTCAGCATATCAATAAAACGTTTATCCCAATCAGCCATGAGTATTTCAGGGAGCTCCATATACTTGGGAAAAGTATCTACCGGTGATCCAAAAGCAGTCTCTTCTATACGCCCACGTGATACTTTCCCATTCGATTCTTTGATGATTCGTTCCACCATACCTTTACGTACCGATTCGAGTTCAGCCTGACGAGGGCTCAGAATGGCATTGATACGCTTGAGGATTTCATTCCATGCTGTCATTTCTGTAGAGAATGATTCTTTTTGCTGATCATCAGAGATCTCCGTGAAATAAAGACAAAGAACAGAATAACCGATCATAAAGAGATCAAGATGCTGCGATACAAAGACGAGCTCTTCAGCATTTGCTTTCGGCACGAGAGCGTCCAAGCGATGAAAAAAGCTTGTAAATTGTGATATCGCATTAGACAATTCTTCTCGGAGATAGGCTTTCTCACTTTCTGCCCACGGGATTCCTTCTTTTTTACGCTTGTTGCGAAATCCATTCATCCGTTGAGTAATCGCTCCTACGGCACGAAGTGGTCTTAACGTGCTTTCAAGTGCAGGTGAAAGATTTTCGGTCGAGACAAATTTCAGAAGTGTTCCATTTCTCGTTGCTTCGATGAAGTGAGGACGAGAGACCAATGTGATGAAACCCCAGGGGTCCATGAGTATCGGATGTACCATACCAACAATGTGTTTGCTTTGGGGAAAATGTATTTTCCCTCGAGCATTTGATTGAACTGGAAATCGGACGACTCCAAAAGGAAACAACTTCGTATAGGGATAAATTACTTGCGCTTCAAAACCAGCAGGAGTTAGAACGTTCGTGTGTTTGCAAGAAATCTGAATACGGCCTATCTTTTCTTCCGGTGTGCGTTCCTTTACGGCATTGCCATAGATTTTATTCATGTCTCCCTTGCCTCCCCATTTAAAGGCATTCGTAATTTCAATAGCATGTTTTTCTTCTACGTTCTTTCCATCCTGAGCTGCTCTTTTCCGAAGAGCATCGAGAAAACGGTCGAGAGAGTCGGCCTTATTACCATGGACAAGGGTTGAAAGGCGCCCGAGCGGAAGTTCCTCCACGATCACCAAACGGTACACGAATTCGACCACTTGAGGATCATCATCCTGAAAGGCGATGGAAACGGGCGGCATGTCTCCAATGGTTTGCTTGTAGAGCTTGATAACATCAACAGCTGTATTGTCTCCATCTCGATAATCCGTCAGGTCAGTTGCGTAGAAAAGGCATGCACCGTCCTCCTTCAACTCGGTGGTGAAGGTTTTAAAAATCCATTCCAAAGTCTGAAAAGGAATCACCGCTAATACCTTTCTTGATTGAGGACCGGCAGCACAGATTTTGAAGCAATCTCTGGTACATCCTTCATTGAGCTGAAGAAAACCGGTATTTCTAAAAATTTCCCGCAGCACAGGAAGTGTCCCATCTTGCCAGTGTTCCGGAGTATCAAAGGACCGGAAATAGCAGAGGTACTCTTCATGGGTTCTGAGATATTCAGGACGCACGCGGTGTACAGCAATGAAATCCTGTTTTTTTTCATCCAATTCTGGAATAGCCGCACAAAGTCTTCCCCTCTCATCAGCCAGCATGAGAAGAATCCGATGCAATTCAGGATTGCGACGTTTCAGGTATGCCAAAAATTCTTCGTTGCCACGAATCATGTGCTGAGATAGAGCCGCCTGACGAAGAAGCGGCAAAGCAGCTTTGAAAAGAAATGCTCGACAGGCTCGAATGGCTGCGAGCGTTGGGCCGTAATCATTCGGTTCAAACTGGACTCGAAGTTCTGGCTCTGTCTCATTCAGAACACGATGAGGCTCACAATGAAATCGATTCACTCGAGCTGCGGGGTCACTCAGGTCCTTGTAAACAAGAAGTCCGATCTCATTGGTCAGTCTCAAAATATTATCAGTGGATACCCCTGACTCGATGAGTGATTCCAAATGCCTTCGGCAATTGATGCCATTGACGGTGATATGGGAAGGATTGATTGATCGCAGATACGAAATCGTCTCTTCTGGAGAAGACATTCAGGGAGATCAAGAAGTCGCTTATCCTAGCATAAGGCTTCAAAAAGTCAAAGCGCTACAGCCCTGCCTTCGCATCCTCCAGGGTCTTGACCAGCTCCACGAGATTCGTCAGTCCCACCACATCGAGGATATCAAAAATATTGGGTTGGGCGCCGAAGACAACAACCTTGCCCCCATTGGCCGCGACCTTTTGCTGCCAGTCAGCGATGAAGCCGATGGATTTGGAATTCAAATACGTAAGCTCTGTGAAATCAAAAACAAAATGCTTCGGCTTATCCGCTTCCATGATCTGATACACTTTTGCGGCTTCGGCTTCGATATTCGTCTCGTCGAGTTGACCGGCAAACTTCAGCAGCGTGGTTTTTTCTTTGGTGCCCGGGAGATCGGAGGAGGTGATGGTGACTTGGGACATAGGACAGGATGTTAGGAATTAGGAGCTTAGAGAATCATGGGAAATTATTCTTTTTTCAAAATCGCTGTGGCGATGATACCACCCCCGCTTCGGTCGCGAAACTCGAGATCCGAGACGAAATTTTTCACGATCTGAGAAAGCCCCCTCCCGCGCATGGCGCTGACGAGAATCGGTTCAATAATTTTGGCTTCAATCTGCTTTGCCGTCAGGGGCTGTCCCTGACCCTGGTCTCTGCAAACAAGCTGAATCATCTTGGCGTTGGCGGTGATTTCAAAAGTGACCTCGCTCGTGGGCTTCGATCCATACTCAATCGCATTCGCCAGCAACTCATCGGCCACGGATTTCATATGCTGTGCTTCTTCCTCAGGAAATTCCTGAAGACGGGCACAGTTGTAAACCATGTCCCGAAGCGCGGGAATATGGTTGACTTGAGCTGGAAAGGCAATGGAATAATGCATATCGCTTGTTCTTGAAAGTATAGCGGTTCACTGCTATAAAGTCTAGGCTTTCAAAAAATCCATGTCTTCCCAATACACGATTCAGGATATCAAACCCTCAAAAAAGCAGGTTGTTATCAGCGTCATTGATCCGGAAATTCTGAAGAAAGCGGAAAGTCGAGTGATCCAAAAACTTTCCCAAGAACTGAAGCTCAAAGGATTCCGACCGGGGAAAATTCCGGAAAATATCGTTCGAGAGACGGTGGAGAGGAGTTTTATTGAGCAGCGAAGCATCGAAGAAGCGATCCCCTTCGTGCTACAAGAGATTGGGGTTCAGCACGCCTTGAAAATGATCAGCCGTCCGGAAGTGAAGCTCGAAAGCTTTGCCCCGCTCAAGATCGAAGCCAGTTGGGACGTGTATCCCGAAGCGAAAGTTGGCGATCTGAGCAAAATTGCCATGAAGAAAAAAAAGGTTGAGGTCAAAGAAGAGGAAGTGAATGCCGCCATCAGCCATCTTCAGAAAATATTCCAAAATACTGAAAAACTCGACAAGCCACCGGAAATTACCGAAGCTTTGATAGAAAAAATTACTGGAAAAAAAGATACGGTCGAAGCATGGAAGGCCTCGGTGAAAGAAAGCATTCTCCAAGAAAAAGATCTCGAAGCGAAAAGAGTTTTTGACGATGAATTTTACAAAAAGCTCATTGAATTGACCACGGTGGAGCTCCCCGTATCGCTCGTCAGCGAAGAGCAGCAAGGCATCATGCGCGAGGTGAAACAGAACATTCTTCGCTATGGACTTTCTTTTGAACACTACCTTTCAACGCTGAAGAAGAATGAAGAAGAACTCCTGAAAAGCTTCGAAACCCAAGCCAATGAGCGCGTGACCCTCCGACTCGCCCTCGAAACGATTGCAAAGCAGGAAAAAATTGAAGTTTCAGATCTGGAAATCGAAGAACGCCTGAAAGAATTCCAAAAAGAAGCTCCTGACGATCAGAAAAAAAAGATCAAAGCCGTCTATCAAGAAGGCTCTCAGGGCCATCAGATGTTGCGCTATCAAATGATGATGCAAAAAACACTGGAGAAAATCATGCCCAAGGCGTAGTCTTTTGGCAGTTCTTCTTTTTCACTTTTTATGGGAAAAAATCTTTGGCTCGCGATTATCTGTGTTCTCGGCGTTTTTCTCCTGATCGTTGCCTTTGAAAATATTTTTTCAGTCCAAACGCTTGGAATTCTTTTTATCCAGCAGGATCTGAGCAGCTTCATGGTCATCCTGATGTCGGCTGCTGCCGGCTTCCTCATGGGATTTAGCTTCATGATGTATTCCCACGAGATACGCCAAGAAAAAGAAACCATGGAGCAAGAGGACGCACTCGCAAGTAGCCCGGCGAAAGCATCGGCTCATCTCGAGCCTTCACTCACTCCGGAATCAAAACCGAACAAAAAAAAGGAAACGCCGGAAGCTGATGATGCCTTTGATACTGATGAAGAAGTTCTCGGATGAGAAAAAAACTCCTGCTCAAAAAGCTCGTCTACGAGCACCCGGATGAAATCTTCCTTGCCCAGAACTCAAGCATTCCTTTTCCTGAATGGTTCGAAAAGAAAAAAGGTGATCTTCCCTATGTGCTCGAAATCGGTATGGGCACGGGAGATTTCCTTGTCGCGAAAGCTCAGAAAGAGCCTCATCATTTTTTTCTCGGACTCGAAGTCAAACCAGATCGGATTTTCAAAGCCTACAAAAAAGCTTCCGCCCAGAAGCTCTGCAATATTGCCTTTCTTCGCACCGATGTTGAAAGTCTCGCACGATATCACCTCCCGAAAACCGAGAGGATCATTATCCTCTTTCCTGACCCTTGGCCGAAGAAACGGCATAGCCGACGTCGTCTGACCTCACCAACGCATCTGGATCTGTATCGATCACTGCTCGCTCCAGAAGGGCATCTTTTCTTCAAAACGGATTCCATGCCTCTCTTTGAGTATTCACTCGAATCTCTGCTGAACAAAAAATGGAAAGTGGTAAAAAAAGACGGAAACGTGCTGACTCCGAACGATGAACAAACGGCGTATGAACGACGATGGCTCAAAAAGGGAATCAAGATCTGTGGTCTGGAAGCCTGTCCTGGCCTCTGATATACTCCTGTATGCCATTTTCAAAAAACTCCATGCCTCAACCGCAAACAAGATCAACGCTCGTCTTCATGGTGATCGCCATTTTTCTCTTTTCCGGTCTGTATATGACCGTGATTGCGCCCTCCGAGAAGAAATCGCCAGAGCAGGCCGATATCAGCACGCTCCAAACACTCTACAAAGAGAATAAAATTAAAAAATTGGTGATCGAAGATAATTTCGTCACAGCCACCCTCGAAGATGGGAGCGAAAAAAAAGCCGTCAGGCCGGACAAAGACACCCTGAAGGACCTTGGTTTTGATCGTCCCGATTTGGTACCCCTTGAGATCAAAGATACAACCACCTCGGCGATTTTGATCAGCCTTGTCGCATCGGCGCTTCCACTCTTGGTCGTTCTCGGTCTTCTTTTTCTGATGATGCGCTCGGTCTCCCAGAGTAATCGTACCGCGCTGAATTTTGGGCTGAGCCGCGCACGAGAATTTGACAAGAAAAAGGGTGAAAAAAGCACTTTTGCCGATGTCGCCGGATCGGAAGCGGCCAAAGCTGACCTTATGGAGATCGTCGATTTCCTAAAAAATCCGAAAAAATATTTGAAAATGGGCGCAAAAATTCCGCGGGGTGTTCTGCTCTACGGACCTCCGGGCACGGGCAAAACACTGCTTGCGCGCTCGGTAGCGGGCGAGGCCGACGTGCCTTTCTTTTCGATCTCAGGTTCGGAATTCGTCGAGATGTTCGTGGGCGTTGGCGCGAGCCGCGTGCGCGACCTCTTCGCAAAAGCTCGAAAAAATTCTCCCTGCATTATTTTCATTGATGAAATTGATGCCGTCGGAAGACACCGTGGCACGGGTCTTGGCGGTGGACATGACGAACGTGAGCAGACACTCAACCAGATTCTCTCCGAAATGGATGGATTTGAGCAGGATACCAATGTCATTGTCATTGCCGCCACGAATCGTCCGGACGTCCTTGATCCGGCGCTGCTTCGCCCTGGGCGGTTTGATCGCCGGATTAGTGTCGACAATCCGGATCTGAATGAACGCATCGCTATTCTCAAAGTTCATGCCAGAAACAAGCCCATTTCCAAACAGGCGAATCTCGACATCGTGGCGCGTCACTCTCCGGGTTTCTCTGGAGCCGACCTGGAAAATCTCCTCAATGAAGGTGCCATCCTCGCCGCCAGAGAAGATAAGAAAACAATCGATCAGATTGATTTGGAAAAAAGTCTGGAAAAAGTTCTCCTGGGTCCGGAAAAATCCGGCAAACTCATGACCGAAGAAGAGATCAAAATTACCGCCTATCATGAGATCGGCCATGCTCTTACAGGCTATGTTCTTCCGCACACGGATCCGGTACACAAAATTTCGATCGTTGCTCGGGGTATGGCGCTTGGGGTGACATGGTTCCTGCCGGAGCGAGATCGAGTGCTCACCTCCAAGGAAAAATTTGAAAATGAGCTGATTTCCCTGCTTGGCGGACGAGCATCTGAAGCCCTCATGTTTGGAGAAGATGCCATCACCACTGGCGCCTCCAACGATATGGAGAAAGCCACGAAAATTGCCAGGAGCATGGTCACCAAATTTGGTATGAGTCCGCTGGGGCCGATTACCTTTGGCGAGCAGCACGGCAATCCATTCATCGGAAAAGAACTCATGACGGAGCGAAATTACAGCGAAGAGACCGCTCGTCTGATCGATGCGGAAGTCTCAAAGCTCTTGCAGCACTCGCTCAAGGCGGCCAAAGAAATCCTGATGAAGCACAAAAAACTTCTTATTTTGATCGCAGAGGATCTTATCAAGAAAGAAAGCATCACCGGAGAAGAATTTGAACAGTATTTCAACAAGACTGAAGGAGCAACGGCGTGAGATTAGGGCTCAACGACAATCGTCAAAGGATTGGAAATCGCCTTTCGAAGAGGCTCATCCAGGACCTGAGCCCTGCTGCCAGGAACACGAAAGGTTCCGGGAAGCGTCAGCTTCCAGTCGAAGGGAATGATGGTCTCCCCGGCTTTCAGCGAAGGCAAGTATCGTAACGTTTGCTCAGGTTGAGATTGATCCATGCTCGCTCCAGGGGGAAGAGACTGCGTGATAAGAACATCGGAAAGAGGCTCAGGGGTATACAAACGCAGCTCACCTCGACTCTCTCGCTCGTTCCAGATCTGGAGAAAAGCAAGATGTTGTCCTTCTCCGGAGCTCTTGTTGTGAAGGCGTTCATTACGGATTTCGACAAAGAGCGCCTGAGGCTCGCTGGCCTGGAGCAGAAGTGGGAGGATTTTTTGATGATCAAGAGAGCTCTGAAGACGAGAGAAAGAAAAAAATTGAAAAGGCTGACGAGGATGAAGCGTCATCACCTTTTCTGTTCCAATCTCATCCATCAAGGTCATTGATCTCGCTGAGATCTTTTCATCAAAAATTCTCAAATACGAACCCAAGCCCGAAAGAAAAGCTGATTGATCACGAAGGGACTGATAGTCTTCTTTTTCTTTGTTATGGATGAGCCATTCGATGGCGGACGGAAGCTCCTGACGAGAACTCTTTTGACGCACAAGAGCTTCAAGGTACCAGGACGTGAGGAGGAAATCCGAATATGACGTCTGCGGAGTCGGACCTGCAGAGATCCACGCTTGATCAAGAACCACGGTTTTTTTTGCTCTGAGCATCTGAATAAGTTCTTCAATTTTGTAGGAAACATCACGCGCACCCGCATCGCGAAAATCTTCGAAGCTGAGCAGGAGAAGAAGCAGAGAAGGCGGAGAAAGTTGGTCTCGGCTCTGATACCAAAGGTTCGCCTTTGACAAGCCCTCTGCCGACAATGAAGCAAGGCCTTTGAGAATTTCAAGATCTTTTTCGGTGGGGCGCTTTTGAGAAAGTTCGAGAGACGATTTCAAAAAATCCAGCAATTGCGTCCGAAAAGGTTCAGGGGTTCTTTCCCCATATTCTTCGAGAATTCCAAAAGCTCTCGCGCTCCGCGCACTCACGAGCGCGTCATCCGACCAGAGTCTTTGAAAATCCAGAATATTTTTCCCCTTTTCTTCTTGTCTGAAAAGTTTTTGGAGAACCTGATATTGACGAAGGATGGCGTGCTGAACAACACTATCGTGGACTCGAAAAACTGGAGATGCCGCAACCTGCTCCAGAGAAGAAAAGGCGAAAATAATCGGTGAAGGAGCTATGATGATCGTCTGCCGAAAACTTCCTTCGGAAGGCTGAGGAGGCTCCAAAGAAGCTCGGGTAAGCTTCAGAAAACTCCAAACGCTTGAAGCTCCTGAAGAAGATACATTTTCTTCCACAAGCCGAAGATCAAGATGCTTTTTTTCTTCAAAAGAAAGTCCTGAGCGAAGACTAATGTTGAGAGAGAGATTCTCCGTTTTTTCCCCTTCCGAAAGGGTAAAGGGAATCTTAAAACGTTTTTCCTCCCCGAAGGGAAGACCGAAAAAAATCGAAGCATTGGCGTTCAGATCAAGACCATGGCCCGAGATCTGAAGATTCGCATTGAGAAGTGTCGGAGAGTGATTGTAAACTGTGACCACGAGGTGCGGAGTATCACCACGCCGGAAAAAGGCAGGAGCATCAACACTCAAAAAAGCCGCGTCTTCCGGTTCGAGAAGCTGCTGATCAAAATGCCCCGCTCGATCCGCCTGCACAACATAACGCCACTGGTGAGCATCCTTGGCCTGGGTCGAATCAAGAATGATTCCCGGGATAACAAAAACTTTCTGAGGCTCTTCCGGTCGCAGTTCAGATTCCTGTGTTCCGTTTTCCCTTGAGGCTGCCTCAGTTGCTCCGGTGACGACAAAAGTACCTCGTCCCGGGTACCACGTGCAAAGCAGGCAAGAGTCTGCAATCGACATGGGTTTTTCCAGGGCAAAGGGAATTGAAGTTATTTCATCGGGCTTCGTACCCGGTGGAATTTTCATCAGGTCTCGATGAATGGGATAACGGACGAGATCGTAGATCGCTCCTTGACCGGAAGAAGCCTGAAAGATACTGAAAAAAACTTCCGGAACCATTCTTTCCTCGATCTTCCAAGGAACGGTAAAGCTGTCGGAAGTCGGAGTGACAACCCGAGAGAAAAAAATCTGCTCTCGTTCCGCCGTCAGAAGGACCGGAATACCGGGAACAACATGATTGACGGTGATCGAAGCTTCTTGAATCTCAAGATGGGTATGTTGGTGATCGACGGCCTTGGTGGAATCATCCGGCGGAGGGAAATGGATAGCGGGATCGATGATCGCCCAAGCGTTAAATCCCTGACAGACCCCTTCAAAATATCCGATACAAAGACTCAAACGAGCACCGCCGGACAACAGTTGCTTTTCAACACGAAAATCAAAAGTAACGGTGCCAAATCGATCCATGGGAAGCTGCCGGCTTACCATGACCCCATCCTCCTGATTCAGCAGAGCAACCACGACGTCTTTGATATCAGGAACCACCAATGATCCCTGACGCAATTCACGAAGCAGAGCCACCCCCTTGACCTGTCCGGACGCAAGTCCATGTTCTTGAAGAAAAAAACGATATTGATAATGCGTTTCATCTTCATTGAAGAGTACATGGTAGTCCTTCGGTTCATAGCCATCACGCGAAAAAAGATTGAGAATACCCTGACGATGGCGATCCTCGAGGACGATAAATTCATAGCGCAGCCGAGTTTTTTTCAAAAAGTAGACGCCTTCTTCATTCGTCCTCCCATGCTCCAGCAAAGTTCCGTTGCTGGCGTAGAGCTTGACCTGAACGTCACTCGCCGGAAGCTGAGAACTCCTCTCAACGGCAAAGACAAGAGCGCTCTCTCCTCGTTTGGTCACGATGGCCCAAGGAGAACGGAAAAAAAGCGCTTCGATCGGCTCAAGCTCAGGCTTCCTATCAGATGTGAGTGCAGAGAGTCGAACAAAAAAGAAACCATCGTCTGTCAGAAATGGAGCTGCGGAAAAAGTGTGTACCTCAGGAATGCCCCAGAGAAAAGGAATGGAAGCTTCCACCCTCTGGTAGTTCTGACAATTTGCGTTGGAGGGGGTGAAGGTGAGCCATCGCTTTCTCACCTTTGTCTCCTGTCGCAAGATTTCATCGGCCGTCAAGCGACAGAATTCAACTTGGATCCGGTCGACATTCTTTGAAGTAAAATGAATGTCGCTATCGTGAGACGTATCAAGATATCGGTAGAAAACATCAGAAGCAGCGAAAAAAGAAGGGGCTGTGATTTCTTCCCGTCGTCCTGAACGCTCGAA
>CAZWLI010000150.1:0-1560 GCA_964634525.1 uncultured Candidatus Peribacteria bacterium
CAAAAAGGAATGTGCAAAAAATGCACATTGCAAATTCTGATAAAGGTGTAGCCTTCTACTCATTGGATATCGTCTTGGCCGTTGGCTATCGAGCCAATTCTGGACGGGCTATAAAATTTCGCCAATGGGCAACGAAAACCCTTCATGCTCATATTGTCGATGGATATACCATCAACAAGAAACGCCTCGCCAAAAATTATGAAGCTTTCTTCAAGGCGGTCGAGCAGATCAAATCACTCTTGCCATCAGGTGGAGTCGTGGACGCAGGAAGCGGACTTGAACTGGTGAAAATGTTTGCCAGCACCTGGTTTTCACTCAATGCCTATGACAAGTGTGATCTGCCTAAATCCGGGGCAACTAAACAGCAGGTGCTCTTTACCGCTGAAGAGTTGAAACGGGCGCTGGATCAATTGAAATGTGAACTGATGACAAAAGGGGAAGCTACCAACCTTTTCGGCAGCGAACGAGGTGGGCAAAGCGTCGAAGGCATCGTCGGCAATGTGTTTCAAACTTTTGGCGGAAAAGATCTGTATCCAACGGTGGAAGAAAAAGCCTCGCATCTGCTGTATTTCATGGTCAAAAATCATCCCTATGTGGATGGCAACAAGAGATCAGGAGCCTTTGCCTTTGTCTGGTTTTTGAAACAGGCGCGAATTCTCAACCCCGCTAAACTATCCTCGGCAGCTTTGACCGCTCTCACACTGTTCGTGGCTGAAAGTAATCCAAAGGATAAGGACAAGATGGTGGGGTTGGTTTTGATGCTGCTAAAGTGAACTACCTATGCCGACGATACGCTTCCGTGCCAAGCTCCTTCGGCCTGAGATGCTCACATGTGTTCATGGTACTGTGAGATGATTGAACCGTGAAATATTTTCCCTGGCGCGCAATGAAAAAGGAACTTCTGTACATATTATCGGAAATTAGAAGTGCTAGGCTGAAGGTGTGAGATCGAGAACACAGCTCAATCTTCATCACACCCCTATGATTGAAAATACGAAGATCGCTATCTTCGAAAGCAAGAATATTAGAAAAATTCTTCAGGACGGAGAGTGGTGGTTTTCAATGGTGGATGTATGTGAGGCATTAACAGAAAGTGCTGACCCAGGAGCTTATTGGAGAAAGCTCAAGCAAAGATTGATAGAAGAAGGAAGTCAGGTCGTGACATTTTGTCACGGACTGAAATTGGAAGCTTCCGATGGCAAAAAATACGAAACAGATTGTGCCAACACCGAAGGCATTTTCCGCCTTATCCAATCCATCCCTTCTCCAAAAGCCGAGCCGTTCAAGCGCTGGTTGGCCAAAGTAGGCTATGAAAGAGTTCAGGAGATCGAAGACCCCGAGCTCGCCACGAAACGCACACGGGCACTCTACAAACTCAAAGGCTACAGCGACGGCTGGATCGAAAAGCGCATGCGTGGTATCGCCATTCGCGAAGAACTCACTGATGAATGGCAACATCGCGGAGCCAAAGACTCTAAAGATTATTAAATTTTAACTGCTGAAATTTCCAGAGAAAAAAACAACTTTTCTTTTGACGAATCACGAATGCTACACTCTCAG
>CAZWLI010000151.1:0-2983 GCA_964634525.1 uncultured Candidatus Peribacteria bacterium
CAACCAAATTGGACGTTTATCTTTCACCAACCCCGCCCGTCCCGCCAAGGCGGGACGGCCCACACCGCATTCAGCATTGAATGCAGCCAAGAATCCCCAGGCACCGACCCAGTCCCAGCAGACTTTTTTGTCCCGAAGGAAGAAGTGGCGAGAGGGAAAGGCCTCCCCATTGGGTGGTTGCAGAGCAACGCTCTGGCAAAAATATGAAGAATAAACATATTTTTGAGTTCCAATTTTTTCCACTGCGCCGTACGGCGCGATGAAGCCAGTTTTTCCTTCAGACTGCATCCCGCGCTTCCCTGGCCAAAGGCGACCTAACCTCACGTATGAAATACTTCCTGTATGCCCGTAAATCAACGGAGGACGAAGAAAGACAGGTGATGAGTATCGAGGCTCAGCTTCATGAGCTGAAAGAGTTTGCCATTCGAGAGAAGATCGTCATTAGCGAAACCTTCATCGAGAGCAAAAGCGCAAAGAAACCCGGCCGGGAAATCTTCAATCAGATGATGGTGAAAGTTCATCACAGCAAAGAGCCGGTTGGTTTAATCGCTTGGCATCCGGATCGACTGGCTCGTAACTCAGTGGATGGAGGTCAGATCATCTACTCCATCGACATGGGGACTATTGTTTCTTTGCGCTTTCCAACGTTTTGGTTTGAACCGACACCACAAGGCCTCTTCATGCTCCAGGTCGCCTTTGGCCAATCCAAATACTTCTCCGACAACCTGTCGGAGAACGTAAAGCGCGGGATTCGTCAAAAACTCAGGCGTGGCGAATGGCCGACACTGGCTCCTTTTGGATATGTGAACAATCTGAAAACGAGAACGATCGAACCTGATCCTGTGAAATCGAAAATCGTGAAGAAAGTCTTCGAAGAGTTTGCATCAGGAAAGCATAGTTTAGAGAGCATTCGCCACACACTGAGTTTTTGGGGCGTGGTGAGCCGATCCGGAAAACCGCTTGGAAAGGCTTCCGTGCAAAGAATCCTCACCAATCCAGCCTACCTTGGCATCATTAAGCACAAAGGCGAGTCATATGAAGGCGGTTTTCCGCCAATCATTCCGAAAGCGACTTTTGATCAGGTTCAAAAAGTGCTGAAGAGCAGATCTCGACCTCGATATTCAAGAAAGAAGCATGATTTTGCTTTCCTTGGACTCATGTCCTGCGGCGAATGCGGAGCTGCGATCACCGCTCAATATGCCAAGGGGCATGGTGGGACGTACAAATATTACCGCTGCACCAAACGCCTCGGACATTGCTCACAGAGCTATCTTCGGGAGGAGCTGTTTGTCGAAGAGCTGAGACAAAAAATCTCAAAAGTCGCTTTGAGGAATGATTGGAAATCCAAGATGATTGCTCAGGTTAATGCTTGGGAAAAAACTGAAGGCTCAGTTTCGCATTCTTTCACCCAAAATCTTAAGAACCAGATCAGAGAGACTGAAGAGAAGCTTGATCGGCTCGTGAATGCCTTTCTGGATCAATCCATAGAGAAGGAAACATATCTGGTAAAAAAAGAAGAGCTGGTCCATCTCAAGACCGAACTTCTCGAAAAGAAATCAGATTTTGGGCGAAAGGGGCGAAACTGGATCGAACCTCTGCGGTCTTGGATTTTATCGGCTCACCAAGCGGAAAAACTGGCTTCATCAAATGACTTCTCCGAGATCAGGTCATTTGTGGAAAAAATTGGAACGAACCACCTCCTTCGGGACAAAAAAGTCTGCTGGGACTGGGTCGGGGCATGGGGATTCTTGGCTGAATTCAATGCTGAATGCGGTGTGGGCCGTCCCGCCTTGGCGGGACGGGCGGGGTTGGTGAAAGATAAACGTCCAATTTGGTTGGGGTGGAGGGATTCGAACCCCCGCATGGCGGCTCCAGAGGCCGCAGCCTTACCGCTTGGCGACACCCCAATGATGATGAAGAGATCAAACTAGCAATTGCAGCGAACGGAAGCCTTATCGAGAGAGATCTGCCACGAACTCAAGCGGAGCTCAGAGTGAGTGGGAGAGCTCCTCGATCCGCCTGTGGCGGACCGCTTGGCGACACCCCAGCGTCAGATTGAAATCTACACACTTCAGGCCTTGCTTCGCAAGTCCTTCCGGTTTCGATTTCAATCTTCCTTTCCAAAATCCCTGCCTGCCGGCAGGCAGGATCCATCGCGTGCCTTATTTCAAAACTTCATCCTTTTTTCTTTCGTTCATCTGACATGTTCTTCGTGCCTCTTCCACTGATTTTGGTGCAGTACGTCATACGCCAATTTTGGGCTCTCCATCATGCACTGATTTTGGTATTATATATTGGCTGATTCAAAAAAAATCCTTTCGTTCACATGAGTGCCTTCATTTTCCATGGCACCGACGGGTATCCTGAAGAGAATTGGTTTCCTTGGATGAAAAAAGAGCTCGAAAAGCTTGGAATTAAAACTACGGTTCCTCAATTTCTTGAGGCTGATAAACCTTCGCTTGTGAAATGGTCTGCGAGCTTTGAGCCCTACGAAAAAGAGATTGGCGAAAATACCATCATCCTGGGCCATAGTCTTGGCGCAACGTTTCTCCTCAGGCTTCTGGAAAGAATTCCTGGGAAAATAAAGGCTGCCTTTCTTGTCGCCGTGCCGATTGGAGTACCGCCCATCAAAAATTGGGAAGGTGATCAGCCCTTCATCGGTCATCCCTTTGATTGGGTAAAAATAAAAAAACATGCTGAACAATTTTTCGTCTACCAATCAGATGATGATCCCTACGTGAGCATCGGCAATGGAGAGACTCTCGCCAAGAACTTAGGAGTTCTGATGAACTTCATTCCCCACGCGGGCCACTTCAATGCAAAAGCGGGATACCGGGAGTTCCCGGAGCTGCTGGAGAAGATAAAAACACTCCATAAAAAATAATTCAACAATTATCCTTCATATGAACCGACAACACATTTGCTATAACGCCTTTTCTGACTGGAAATTCGACGTCTTAAAAGCTGAAAGGTCTTTCCTGTG
>CAZWLI010000152.1:0-8459 GCA_964634525.1 uncultured Candidatus Peribacteria bacterium
TCGATTAGCGATTTTTTCTTTTTTTCGAAGATACGGATTTGTGCCGACGCGTCAAAGAGGCCGGCTACGAAATTTGGTATTGTCCTGAGGCGGTGCTCAAGCACGAAAAACTTCGTCTGAGCGAAAGTCATACCCCTGGGGGCTTCTTCTTCAAGAAGGCATTTTGGCATCACGTGGCGAGTGCGGTAAAATATTTTCTCAAATGGGGATTATGAAAACTCTTTTTGTTACCGGCGGCGGCGGTTTCATTGGGCTGAACTTCGTTCGCTTCTGGCGGACTCGTCACCCCGATGATTTCATTATCAATTTCGATGCGCTGACGTACGCAGGTTGTCGAGACCATCAGACAGATCTGGAATCAGAGAACAACTACCGTTTTATCGAAGGGAACATTCTCGACCGAAAACTTTTGGACCGGATTTTTTTGGGGCAGGTTGAAGGTGCCCCGAGGCCGGATCTCATCGTTCACTTCGCCGCAGAAACCCATGTGGATCGGTCTATCGCAGATCCGGAAATTTTTGTGAAGACGAATGTTCTTGGAACGCAGACTCTTCTTGATGTCGCCCTGAAGCATGGGAAAATACGCTTTCATCATGTTTCCACCGACGAAGTGTTTGGCAGTCTCGGCCTCAAAGACAAGCCTTGGACTGAGGCGTCGCCTTATCAGCCACACTCTCCGTACAGTGCTTCCAAAGCGTCTTCGGATCATCTCGTCCGAGCCTATGGCGTCACCTATGATCTTCCGATCACGATCTCCAACTGCTCCAATAACTACGGGCCCTATCAGTTTCCCGAGAAGCTCATTCCTCTCGCGATTAATCATCTCCAGCAGGGAATGAAAGTTCCGGTGTATGGAAAAGGGGAAAATATACGCGACTGGCTGCACGTGGAAGATCATTGCGAAGCTCTGGAGCACATCATCCCATCACATGCTTTTTTGGGAGAAACATTTTGCATTGGAGGGAATCGTGAAATTTCGAATTTGGAAATGGTGAATCACATCCTTATGGCCATGAACAAAGATAAATCGTTGATCGAATTTGTTCCGGACCGACCGGGCCATGATTTCCGATATGCCATGAATACTTCAAAAATGAAGCGATGTTTCGGATGGCAGCCGAAGACAAGTTTCGCGGAGGGAATTAAAAAGACCATAGCATGGTATACGAGACACTGAATAACTTTTTTTCTCAGTATATTGTTGACAACCTGTCAAAGAAGATTGAATATCCTATTGATGAAAAATATTCTGCTCCTGCTGATGCTGAGCTTTTTTCTCTACGGACTCTATCTTCTTTTTTATTATTTTTCTTCGTCCTATGCGTAGACATCTTGTTCCCTTTCTTTTCGTGATCTTCTTTCTTGCTCCCGTCGTGAGGGCCGCTGGGGCTGTGAGCACGATCGCGGTGACCGCGCCGCAGGAGATGGTCTACGACGAAGAGCAGGCGGTGATGATCGAGCTCCAGGACAGCGACAAAAATCCTGTTTCGGGCAAAACTCCGACCATCACCTTTGCCCCCAGCAAGAGCGTGGAAAACCCCCAGCTGTTTGACTGTTTCGACAGTGCTGTTTCCGACTCCTGTAAGGCCAATAATCGCGGTGTGGAAGGTGTTTATGAATCCCATTTCGTGTTGGCCGATTCTCCGGTGACCATGAGTGTGACCGTGGATGGTGTCACCGAGAAAAAGATTTTGAATGGCGTTGAAGCTTCGGCGAAGTCTTTGGAGCCAGATTCTGGCACCGAGGCGCTTGCGATATCAGCTCCTACGAAAGTTGTTGTCCCGCCAAGTCTTCAGGTTGGGCCAAACCCTTCGATTCTTTTCCTTCTGCTTCCTCTTGCGGTAATCTCGCTTGTTGTGACGGTGTTTGTCGTGAATACCAATGACTAACTATGGATTTTGGCACTCTTCTTTCTCAGCTCAGCGCCTTTCGAAGCTCCCATGAGCTGATCGCGTTGGCAAATCTGCCCGAATCACCTCAGGAGACCGCCAGAGCTCATCTCGAACGAGAGCTCGTGAAGAAGGGGAGAGTGCTGCTCAATCGTTTGCAAGAAGTCAAAGAACAGCAGTCTCGTCTTGAAGACGAGCAGGAAGAGATTATGGCGTCACTCCAAAAGCTTCAGGAGGAAGCTCGCTGCACGGTTGATCTTCCCCTGGGGAAAACCCTCACGCTCGACGTCTCGTCGGGACCGCTTTTCGCTGAACTTTGGCAGGACATTGAGCGCCTCACGGGGAAGAAAGCACTCTACAATGTTTCCTTGCTTGCTGAAGAATCCGACGAGTTGCTCACTTTTCTTTAATCTTTATGATTCCTGCTCATCTTCTTCCGGCTCTTTACCAGGAATCTTTCGTTCACCTTCTTCGTGAAGAGCTGATCGGGATGGAGGCGACCCTGGCCAGCTCTGAAAGCGAGCTCCTTCTTGCGGAAGCCAAGCAAGAATCCCTTGTTACCCGGGGAGCACGCTTGGTCCAGGAAATGCTCGAGAGTGAAACGGCTCGGAAAAGCCAAGGGCAAAATCTTCTGGAAAAGCAAAAGACTCGCCAGAAGCTTGAGCGAATCACAGCGATCCTGTTTGACTACCAGGGGCTCTTTGCCGGAACCCTTTTTTGCCATGACCATCGAGGGGCGCGATTTTTTACGCTCGATCTGTCAACTTTTGCGTATGGCCACGGGTATGGTGAAATGATGATTGAAGATTTTGTGCGTCGTTCAATGGATGGCTTGTCCATCGTGATCGCTGGAAAAAAGTTTTGGTATCTTCGGGGCACGAATGGCGCCCTGTATTTTCATCCACATGCCCTATCCGACAACGATTTCTCGTCAGATTCTTCTGCTCTTTGAGAAAAAGGGACTGCTCACAGCAGAAGAACGAAGCCGTTTGGAAATGGCTTCGGTGAGCTCAGGAGACTCAGCTCTGGATCTTTTTTTGAAAGCGAAGCCTCAATTTTCCTCGGTCGCCTTGAAGCTCAGCGTCGCTCTTGGGCCTTCTCCGGTACCAGCTCAGTCTCTTCCTGAAGCCCCCTCGAAGCAGCGCTGGGAACTTCGCGATGGCGACGCCAATGAGCAGCTCGAGAGAATCCTCGGCAGCGCCATTGAAATGGGCGCCTCGGATATCCACATCGATCTGGATGAGGTCGATGCCCGGCTGGTGTCGCGCATTCGCTTCCGCATCGATGGCAATTGCCGGGATATGATCGTGGATCCGCGCAAAAGCATTTACGAAGGCATCGTGAGTCGGCTGAAGACCCTTTCATCCTGCCGCCTGGACGAGTCGCGCATTCCTCAGGATGGGCGGGTTCCTTTTGTGCACCAGGGCAAGTCCTATGAATTTCGGATCTCCTTTCTTCCGGTGACGAAGAAAAATGAGCAGCTGGAGAAAGTGGTGCTGCGTCAGATGGCGGACGTGAATTCCTGCAATCTGAAAATGCTCGGAATTCTCCCCTACAATCTGAAATTTTTTGAAGAGGCCATTCATCTTCCCTACGGATTCAATATCGTGACCGGACCAACCGGATCGGGGAAAACAACGACGCTCTATTCGGTGCTCCAGGAAACAGACCGCTCGGAAAATAACGTCTGCTCCATTGAGGATCCCATCGAAGCCGAGATCGATCGCGTGAATCAGACCCAGGTACGTCACGACCTGGGCCTTGATTTTGCTCGCGTGCTTCGCGCCCTGCTTCGCCAAGATCCGGACATTATCATGGTGGGAGAAATGAGAGACCTGGAGACGGCGGAGGTGGCGCTCGAGTCGGCGCTCACGGGTCACGTGGTGTGGTCCACGCTGCACACGAATAGTGCCGTGGCCTCGATCTCACGCCTTATCCAAATGGGCATCCGAGATTACTTGGCCGCCAACGCCCTGGCCTTCATCATTGCCCAGCGTCTCGTTTCGAAAGTCTGCTCAGCGTGTCGTGTGCCCCATCCGGAATCAGAAAAGCTTTTGAAAGAGAGTATTGCTCCGTCCTTCGAGAGTGCAGGCGAAGCCGTGAAAGCGGAGCTTCAAAAAGCCCTTCCACAAGCCAATATTTTTCAAGCGAGCCGTAAGCCTGATTGCCGAGTTTGTGAAGGTCTTGGCTTCAAAGGTCGTGTGAGCGTCATGGAAATTCTGAAGATGAATGATACCATGCGGGACTTGATCCTTCAGCAGCAGGGCAATGAAAGGGGTCTTCAAGCAGAAGCCGTCAAGGCTGGCATGATGACGATGGAGCAGTATGGATATTTGAAAGTCCTGGCTGGCGAGACCACGGTCGAGGCGGTTTCAGCGGTGGTAAAAGAATAACGCTTTTGCTTGTTTCTCGAGCTCTTGTAGGTAAGGTATTTCTTTTATTTTCAGTGGAAGTCTTGAAATGAGCAGAGCACACTCTCTCCCTTGGCCCATATCGATCAAGCCTTCAAGATATCCGATCACCGCAAGAAGCTCTGGGTATTGTAAAATCTCTCGTGGATACGGCTTTGATATGCCAAGCTTTGAAGTCAGGATCAAGACTTCGAAGAGCTTTGGAGAAGGGTTCATGAGGTGGCAGGAGGTCGGTGGCCCATATGAATTCCACCAGTCATCACAGGCATCATTCAGAGTCTTTCCCCTGCCAATTTTCATTCCGTTGGTATCTTGCGAATACACGATCCATTCATCTCCTTTCTGTTCTGCCCACAGGCAGACAGCATGCGTCTCAAATTTGACGGTAAAGGCTAGCTTCCCCTGGGCTCTGAGGACCGCGGTTGCTAAAAAAGCCAGATCTTCACAATCCCCCATAGACTTTCCTTTTGACTTCTTTGATCTTCTTTGAAGAGTATCTTCCGGACTTTGCCAGGGATCGCCAAACATGCTCTTGACTCCTCTATGCTCAGGAGCCGCATCGGGATCTTCGTCGCTGACATACTCCCAATGTTCTTTGAAAAATGCCGCGAGAAGCTCTGGACTCGTAAGCCTGTCGATCAGCATCTGGGAATACTCCTTCCAAGACATGGATTCCGGAAGAGGGAGTGGCTTTTCTTTCGATACGGGCATTGCAATGACTCCTCGAAGGTCAGGGAGCGAAGAGGCTTTGGCAGGGGCAAGATTGTCAGGTGCAGCGCACCCGGTCAGGGAAAGAACTTTTCCGAGAAGAAGTGTCGCGACACCCAGACGAAATTGTCGATGGTGATCGACGCTGCTCTTGGCCCTTGGCCGAGGCAATGTCGGCACTGGCATAGCTTCTCTGTGTTCATCTGATTCTTCTTCCATACCAAAAAGAACGAGGCATCAATGTAGCAATTTGAGAGGCGTCAGGCAATGGTAACATGCGCTTTTTCCCGTTCATGGCGTATCTCTTGGTTGGTGATTCAAGCCCAGTTTGTATTTGATACAATTTGCTCATATACATTCATAATGCTACTATAAAGATGCAGTAATAAATACTATGTCGACAACAACTCACCCACCAGCTACGAAAGCGGTTTTCACCGTTCCGAGTGAGTCTTGGAGACAGTTTCGGCACATCGTAAAGAAAAGACAACGCAGTAAAATTCTTTCAAATTTTATCGATCACTATACTCTCATGCACAAGAGAAAAGTTCTTCTTGCTGAGCTTCCCAAAATTCGAGCATTTCCTTTGAAGAAGCCTTTAAAAAAAGGTGACCTTGTTCGTGATATCCGAAAACTTCGAGACGCCCGATAACTTTCTTCTATGAAAAGTTATGTTGTTGATGCCTGCGTCTTAGCAAAAGTCGTTATTGAAGACCGTGAAGAGGATTGTGACAAGGCTCAGAAGCTTTTTAGTGATTTTTTGGAGGGGAAAATAAAGCTTCTTGTACCCTCTTTTTGGGCTTTTGAGCTTGGAAATACCATTCGGAAACGTCTTCAGCGCCTTGAAGACCAAAAAGCTGCTCTTATGCTTTTGTTTCAGGCACAATTGACAGTTGTCCATTTTTCAGAAAGCGATTACCTTGAAATTTTGGGCCTCTTTGATGGTGAGAACATTACGTTTTATGATGCATCCTATTATTATATCGCCCAGCGCAAGGATATTCCGTTTGTCACGGCTGATGAAAAATTTGCAAAACGCGTGAAGGACAAAAAACATGTGGTACTCTTGAATGAGTTCATATCGTAATTTTTTCCCATGCAACTCCTCTTCATCGCTTTCCTCGCGGGTATGCTTACCGTGGCAACGCCCTGTGTGCTGCCGATTTTGCCCGTGATCTTGGGTGGATCGCTCGCCGGATCAGAGCGCTTTCGGCCGCTCATCATTACGCTCTCGCTGGTGCTTTCGGTTTTTGTCTTCACCTTTCTCCTGAAGGTCAGCACGGTCTTCATCGATATCCCCGAAGATTTTTGGAAATATTTCGCCGGTGGCATTGTGCTGCTCTTCGGGCTCGCGCTCTTTTTTCCCGATACCTGGTCGGCTATTTCGCAGAAGCTGGGATTTGAGCGCAGCAATGAGCTGCTGGATTCGGCCAGCAAGCAGGGTGGTGTCAAGAGCTTGATCCTGTTGGGCCTCGCCCTGGGTCCGGTCTTCGCCAGCTGTTCGCCAACCTTTGCGCTCATCCTTGCGGTTGTCCTTCCGCAGAGTTTTCAGATAGGCGTCATCGCGCTGCTTGCCTATTGCTTCGGTCTTTTCGTTCCGCTGATCATCATCGGCTATGGCGGCAGAAAGGTCCTCTCGGGCTTTCGATTTTTCGCCAATCCCACGGGTTACTTTCGTCGAGGACTTGGGGCTCTGCTTATCATTATTGGAGTGTTGATCGTGACGGGATATGAAAAAAAGCTTGAAGTGGTGCTGCTGAATAATGGACTTTATGATTTTACAAAAATTGATCAAAAGCTCGTGGAGGGGTTGGGAAAGAAGAGGGGGTTGGGGGGAGAGGTCCTAGGAGGTGAATTGACAAAAGCTCAGATCAAAAAGAAATTAAATCCAATCTTAAAATCCGACGACAAAGTTCTTGCTGAGGTGAAGGCGATGCTCAAGTACAATGTCCAGGCGCCTGAGCTTGTTGACCCGCAGAACTGGATCAATTCAAAACCCCTCACGCTGAAAGCGCTGAAGGGTAAGGTGGTGGTGCTGGATTTCTGGACCTATTCCTGCATCAATTGTATTCGCTCGCTTCCCGCGCTCAAAGCCCTTCATGAAAAATATGCTTCTCAGGGCCTCGTGATTCTTGGTGTGCATACTCCAGAATTCGCTTTTGAGCGGAAAATCGACAATGTGAAAAAGGCCATTTCAGAATTCGGTCTGAAGTATCCGATCTTTCAGGACAACGATTACAAGACCTGGAATGCGTATGGCAACCAATATTGGCCCGCCAAATACATTATCGATCGTGCGGGCAATCTCCGCTACACGCACTTCGGAGAGGGGGAATATGAGAATACGGAGAAGGTCATTAAATATCTGCTGACAGAGGGAAAGAGTGTGGAGAATGAAGTGGATTTTTCCGTTGTCCAGGAGCCCATGCGAGGAATACAAACTGCAGAAACCTATCTCGGGACGGATCGTAGGTCGAATTTTGCGGTTTCCAGCAAGCCTCTCGATCTTGGAAGAAATCAGTGGACGCTTACGGGCGATTGGGCTTCGGGTGCCGAGAAGGTGGTCAGCATATCGGAGCAGGCTACCGTTGCCCTGCGCTACACCGCAGGGCAGGCAAATCTGGTAATGGGTTTTGAAGAGAAACCCGTGAGTGTCGAAGTGTGGCTCGATGGCAAAGACACCGATCAGAAATTCCTAGTTGATGAATACAAGCTCTACCAACTTGCGAAACATTCGAAAGCTGAAGAGCACCTCGTGGAGCTGAAGTTCAAAGGAAAGGGCGTGGAGCTCTATGCCTATACCTTCGGCTGAACAATCGTTTGGGCGCTCTTGAGCTCACTATCTTTCCTGACTTCACTTCCACGGGCTTTTCGCTGGCCCATGTATTTTCCCTGGTACGGATTCATCGTCGCCCTGTCCATCTGGGCAAATACGATCTGGCAGATGCGGCGGCCGGAGCTCAGCTTGATCGGGACGGAATTGGCATTGAAGATTTCAAGCGTGATTTCGCCTTCAAATCCCGGATCCACCCATCCGGCATTTTGGATGAAGAGACCCATGCGGCCGATCGAGCTTCGCCCCTCGACGAAGGCGGTCATGTTGTTGGGGAGTTTGATGTATTCCATCGTCGTCGCCAGGATGAAGGACTGCGGCGGGATCATGATCTCTTCACGATTGATCTCACGGTACTCGATAGCGCTGTCCATGGTAATCATTTCAGTGCCGTGTTCATCGAGCACCAGGAAGTGACTTCCCAAACGAAGATCGATCGATGCCGGCTGAATCTGGTATTCTTCAATCGGTTCGACCACGATGGTGCGGTTCTTCAGATGTTCGCGAAGACTGGCGTCGGAGAGAATCATGATGAAAGGTCGTTAGAATGTTAGGAGGTTAGGCGGTGAAGAATGCAAATACAGTTTGACTGTTTTATGTCTGAAATTCCAGAAAATC
>CAZWLI010000153.1:0-3253 GCA_964634525.1 uncultured Candidatus Peribacteria bacterium
GCCTCATATTTCCTCAGCAAGCACTTTCTCGGAATGGATGAGGGTTTCAAGGTCTTCGTGGCGCTCACTTCCGGGCTGGTCGTGGGTGTACTGATCGGACTGCTCACCGAATACTTCACTGCTGCCAAATACCATCCCGTAAAAAGACTCGCAAAGTCTTCGCTCACGGGCGCTGCCACGAACATCATCACCGGACTCACCCTGGGGTACCAATCCACGGCTGCCACGGTACTGCTGATCGTGATTTCGATTTACATCAGTAATCTCTTCGCGGGTCTGTACGGCATCGCGATCTCGGCGCTGGGCATGGTGTCAACGCTTGGAATTTCTCTGGCAATCGACGCTTACGGCCCGGTAGCTGATAACGCCGGAGGCATCGCGGAAATGGCCGGACTTGGACCGGATGTGAGGAAACGCACGGATGCTCTGGATGCCGCCGGAAACACCACGGCTGCGATCGGAAAAGGCTTCGCGATCGGCTCGGCTGCCCTTGCGGCGGTTGCTTTGTTCGCGGCCTACACGGACGCGGCAAAACTTCAAACCATCAATATCGCCGATACCAAAGTCATGCTCGGACTTCTCCTGGGCGGATCGCTCCCCTTCCTCTTTTCATCGATGACCATGGGCGCGGTGGGCAGGGCAGCCATGAGCATGGTGGAAGAAGTTCGACGCCAATTCCGAGAGACGAAGGGTCTGCTCGAAGGCAAAGTAGAAGGTGACAGTGAGCGCTGTGTGGATATTTCCATGAAGGGCGCACTGCGTGAGATGATGTTGCCCGGAGTTTTAACCTTCGTATCTCCTGTCGTGGTGGGAGTGCTCCTCGGCACAGCGGCACTCGGCGGCATGCTCGCGGGAGCCCTGGTTTCCGGCGTCATGCTGGCGATCTCCATGGCCAACTCAGGAGGCGCTTGGGATAACGCAAAAAAGCACATCGAGTCCGGAGAACACGGCGGAAAAGGTGGAGCTCCGCACAAAGCCGCCGTGGTCGGCGACACGGTGGGAGACCCCTTCAAGGACACTTCCGGCCCTTCGAACAATACCCTGATCAAACTCATGACCATCATCAGCCTGATTTTGGCGTCGGTACTGTCAACGAATGGGATTTTGTAAACCACGATCAAAAGAACAGTAGTATTGCCTTTTTGGAGGAGGCATGTTATCATGTTTTCAGTAATTCAGTATTTCTGTATATGACTCAAATCGCTCAAATCAACGATCGAGGGACCTTAACTCTTCCAAAAGGGGTTCGAAATCTATTTCCAAACCTGGAGCTGGTCGTGGTAAAAGCGGAAGGACGAGGCATTCTATTGGAACCTCTTCAAACAAGGGATGAGTTTATTCTCGAACTGGAACGAAGATCGAAAGAGGCTAAAAATGGCAAAACATCTCCCCTGAAAGAAGTTCTCAAACGCTTAGATAGACATCATGGCCTATGAAATCGAAGTGTCTGATTCTGCTGAAAAAGACCTGAAGAAACTTGATCGTGAGACCTATATTCGAATTAAAAGAAAACTTCTTTTTTTTGAGCAACAGGAAAATCCCATGAAATGGAGTGAACCACTGACAGGCTTTGAAAATAAATACAAGTGGAGAGTCGGAAAATGGAGAATAACTTTTGAACACAACAAAAAAACTCACGATTTGACAATTCTTTGGATTCTCGAAGTCGACAATCGAGATACGATCTACAAAAAGCTTCGATAAGCTACTCCCCGTCCATCAGCACCCCAAAAGTCTGGATGAGGATCTTGATATCCAGCCACAGTGACCAGTTTTCGAGGTAGTACACATCGAGCTTGACCTCTTCCTCGAAGGATAACTTGCTGCGGCCGGAAATCTGCGCGAGTCCCGTGACGCCGGCCTTCACGGCAAGGACTTTCCGGTGGTGGTTTTCGTACTGTGCGATTTCCTCCGGCATGTGGGCCCTTGGGCCTACCAAGCTGAGGTCGCCCTTCAAGACATTCCAAAGCTGAGGAAGTTCATCCAGGGAAGTCTTCCTGAGGAGTTTCCCAAAACGCGTCACTCGCGGGTCATCCTGAATTTTAAACAGTGGGCCATCACGACGGTTTTGCGCCAGGAGTTCTTGCTTCATGTCATCTGCGGCAATCACCATGGACCGGAATTTCCACATGAGAAAATTCCGTTGCCGAGAAACCCGAGGACTCTTGTAAAAAACCGGGCCCCGGTCCTGGAGTTTGATCAAGAGCGAAATCACCAAAAAAACCGGGGAAAGCAGCACCAGCGCCAGAAACGCAAGCGCCGTATCAAAACTCCGCTTGATCACCCTGGCCCACCAGTCAATGCGTGACGGTCGAAGCGTGATAATGGGAATTTCTTGCACAAAATCAATCTCGGTATTCGTGCGTTGAACCTCCAAAAGGCTCGGCACAAAGCGGTAATCAATGCCATTAAGTTGGCAAAATTCCACGATGTGTTCCGCGTCCTTGATTTCGGCGACTTGCACGACTTCATCAATCTCGTTCGTTTTCACGAAACTCTCCAGGCTCTCGAGCGTGATGTCCCGAGAAAACTTGCCAACGATTTCAAAGCCCAGAGCATTTTTCCAAATTGCTGAAAGTTCTTCCAGGACTTTTCCTTCACCCAGGAAGACGATTCTCCGACACGAAATCCCCCGCTTCCAAAGAAAAAACTGAACGCGGCGGAGAAGAAACCTGTGCAGCAGCATGAAAACGAGAGCCAGCACAAATGCCGCGCCGAGAATAAAGCGTGAGAAAAACTGAACTCCGGCCAGGAAAAAATACAAAATAATCACCGTGAATGCCGCTCCGGTGAGGGTGATCATGCGGCGAAGCTCCTTTCGGAACCGGTAGGATTTCTTCAAGCTGTACAGGCGCTCCCAGGCGAAAATCAGGACAACCAATACCGCCGCTTGAAGACTAAACGACAGGTAATCCGGAAATGGCAGGAGCACAGGGCTGGCAAGACTCACCCCGGGAATCAAGTCCGGCCTGGTACGCCAGAAGTACGCCAGCACAAAAGCCCCCAGCACAGCAAAAAAATCAAAGGGGATTCGAAGCAGCCGAAGAATGATTTCAGGTTTTTTCAAGAGTCTTATAAGCTACAATAGAATAGCATATGAAAGCCATTATCCCCATTGCCGGCTTAGGCACTCGCTTGCTGCCACTCACCAAAGTGATCCCAAAAGCCATGCTTCCCGTAGCGGGCAAGCCTTGTGTTCAGTGGATCGTGGAAGAACTGAGCGCAGCGGGAATTACCGAGATCATTTTCGTGA
>CAZWLI010000154.1:0-12561 GCA_964634525.1 uncultured Candidatus Peribacteria bacterium
TCCACGGATTGGATCACATCCGAGCAACGAACAATTCTTTTCACTTTATTGCGCTGCACATGGCCCAAAAAATGCAGCTTCACACCTTGCTTGGCGAGAAGATGAAAGAGGGCATCATCGTATTTTTTCTCAATTTCCTGAAGTTTGTTTTCACCGATGTCTTTGATGCCCGAAACAATAACTTCTTCAATATCCTTTTGGGAACGCAGCTTGGTGACGACGAGAAGCATGGCTGGGGCAACGTTCTTTTGAAAACGGTGAATAGTGTCGCGAAGGCTCATAGCATGGCAATTACGGTGATGATAAGGTACCATGAAATTCCTATGCTCCCGATTGTCGCTATTATCGGCAAACCCAATGTTGGCAAATCAACGCTCTTCAATGAGTTTGCAGGGTTTCGAAAGGCTGTCGTCTCACCGACTGCCGGGACAACGCGAGACCGTCACTACATGACGATCCATGGCAGTAAGCCTTATCTCTTGGTCGATACCGGTGGTATTGCCTCAAAAACAAAAAATTCTCTTGAAGGCGAAGTTGTGGCGCAAGCAACCATCGCCATTGTTGAGGCAGAGCTTATTCTGTTTCTCGTTGATTCCAGAGAATCCCTCACCGCAGAGGATCATTTTGTCGCAAGACTCATTCGAAAGAGTAATAAAAAATGCCTGCTCGTGGCCACGAAGTGTGATTCACCAAAGGCTGAGCTCAGTGAATTTCTCGAGCTTGGATTTGGTGTTCCGATTGGGATTTCTGCGATCCATCGCCTCGGGATCGACGCTCTCCGGAGAAGCATTACCAAGGACATTCCCAAAGCCACCCTGCCAACAAAATCCCGAAAAAAAACCATTCGTATGGCGATCTTGGGCCGTCCCAATGTTGGCAAATCCTCGCTCATCAATGGTCTGCTCAAAGAGAATCGACTGATCATAAACGAGCAAGCCGGCACCACGATCGATGCCGTGGACTCAGAACTCGAACGGAACGGCGAACATTTCACCCTCATCGACACGGCCGGAGTTCGTCGTCGTGGTAAGATCGGAAAAGGCATTGAGCGATACTCCTTTCTTCGATCACTTCAAGCTGCCCAGACGGCCGATGTCTGCGTCATTCTCATCGATGGCGAGGAGGGCATCACGGCCCAGGATCAGCACATTATCGAATACGTGCTGGAAAAGCTCCCCGGCATTATCATCGCGGTCAACAAGCTGGACATGTTTGAATCCGATGAGGATAAAAAAGGAACACTCCTCTATCACCTGCGAAGAAAGCTTCAGTTTGTCCCCTGGGCGCCCGTCGTTTTTGTCTCGGCAAAGACACAAAAAAATCTGGAAAAATTATTGGAACTGAGCCGGCAGATTGAGGAAGAACGACAGGTGGTGGTTCCGGAGTCTACGCTTCGTCGATGGTTCGAGAAAACCACCGCGGACCATATTGCCACCGGAAGACATGGAAGAACCATTCGAATGTCATCCTTTGTCCAAAAAGGCATCAACCCCCCTCATTTTGTGCTCACGACAAAATCCCGCGACCTTCTTCACTTTTCGTATTTCCGCTACATCGAAAACAAGCTCCGCGAAGCCTTTCATTTCACCGGCACTGCGGTGAAAATTGATGTGAAACGCAGCTAGCTGGCTTTCGCAAATTATTTTTTGATGCGTTCCACATTCACAAAACCATCGATCGTAACGTCAGTGTTTCCTTCCACGGAAGTATCTCCCGGGTTGATCTTTTTGCCACTCTCGGCAAGGTCACTGAGATATTTGTAATTCTGAAATTGATCAAAAGTTTTATCGCCAGCCTTGGGGTCGATCTGCTCTTTGGGCGGAAGAGGGTGTTGATCGACATAGTTTTCCGTCTTGGCCATATTCTGGAGAACTTCGTTTACTCGCTGCGTAAGCTGCTTCTTGTAATTTTTGTTCTTCGGATCAAGACCTTTGATATGAGCCAAACGGGTAAGCGCAACCCAGGTGAGTGACCCAAAATAGCCTCTATCCTTCACCGGATTACCCTTGCTGTCTTCGAGCAGGCCACGACGAGCTAAAGCTTCCTGAAGGACAACCGTCTCCTGATTGCTGAGGTGATCCAGATCACTCTTGATCGTGGGAACGGCGTTGGCGAATTCGTAATTGCTCAGTTTCGGAATATTGAGCTTTGTCCACTTTTTTCGGATCACAATATCGAAGGTAACCTCACCAATCTGACAGAGTGTGAGGGAGGCAGTACATTCCTCTGGCTTGCCAAGAGTTTCGGCAGCAATCTTTTTCAGATCCACATTGCCTTCCGGATTTTTCGCGTCAAATTTTAACTGGATTTGCTTTTCTTTTACGACTTGCCGGCCATAATCTTCGGCTTTCAGGGAGAAAAGGAGCATGGCACAAGAAAGACCAGAAACAATAACGATAGCGATAATCTTGGAAGTTTTCTTGAAAAAGAAACTCTTATTATTTTCCTTCGGCTGTTGCCTTTTCTTTCGTCCCAGGAGAATGGCGGCAAGCGAACCAAGAGCTCCACCAATAATAATGGTGGTAAAAAATTTTCCAGACTTTTTTGAAGATTCTTCCGACATAGAAAAAGAGACTAAAGAATATTCTGCTCACCAAGCAAGCTCAAGAAATTTGTGTTGACATCTTTTTAAGTGCGAAGCGATCCGTCATTCCGGCAATATAATCCTTGATCACGACAGGCCGCTCCTCGAACTCGAGTTGTTTTCGCACCGCAAGCGGGAGTAAGCGATCATTCTTGGAATACAGCTCAAACAAAAAGCGAACCGTCTCTTTGCCGCGATGGGAGAAGCGTGAAACTTTTTCGTGCAGGTAGAAATTGCCCCCAAGATAATCCGCAAGAGCATCTGCCTTTTCTTGCATGGCTGAAGAAAAAGTGACGAGCATCTTGCCATGCTTGAGATTTTCTTCGGAAGCCCGAAGCACATCGTCAATCAGAAGATTCATGAGACGATTGATCGCGGTGGCGCGATAGAGTTCGAATCCGAGCTTGCTCATCGAAAGCTCTTCCGTCACCTGCTGCCAGAGCGGGATCGACTCCTGAAGAGAGCGTTCCTCAAGGATGCCGGAGCGAAGCCCATCGTCCAGATCATGGTGATGATAGGCAATACGATCGGAGAGATCCGCCACCTGAGCCTCGAGCGAATGGACCATCGGGCGGTGTTTCATGAGTCCTTCGAGGGTTTCGAAGGTTAGGTTGAGGCCCGGAAAGTCATCACTTTTCTTTTCGAGCACGGACACAACCCGAAGGGATTGCTCATTATGTTCAAAACTTTTTCCGAACTTGAGCATCATTTCATTCATGGCTTCTTCTCCGGCATGACCGAAGGGAGTGTGGCCGAGATCATGGGCAAGAGCAATTGTTTCACAGAGATCTTCGTTGAGACCGAAGGCTCGAGCAATATCTCGCGACACCGCGCTGACTTCGAGACTGTGCGTCAGTCGAGAGCGATAATGGTCTCCGTAGCCGGCGATGAAGACCTGTGTTTTCCCGCAAAGACGGCGAAATGCTTTGCTGTGCACGATACGATCTCGGTCCCGCTGAAATGGGGTACGAAAAAGGTCTTCGGAATCGGGATATTTTCTCCCTCGACTGAGGCGTGATCGGAGCGCATACGGAGCAAGTTGAGCTTCCTCATGGAGAAACAACTGATCTTGAGCAAAGAGCATAGATGGCAGTAGACTAGACTTCTCTATTGTAGATGAAAACATTCTTTCTCAACACCTGTACCTCACGCGTTTCGCTCGCGATTTTCGAAGACGATGAGCTCCTCGGACATAGCTCGTGGACTTCTGATCGCCGAGAAGCTCATCAAATCCATGCAGAAACCGAAAAACTTTTGAAAGAAAAAGGGTTGAGCCTCGACATGGTCGATCGAATTGCCGTGTGCATTGGTCCAGGAGGTTTTACGAGCACTCGCCTCGGCGTTTCGATTGCCAATGCTTGGGCCTTTGCAAAAGATCTTTCGCTTGCTCCCTTCACGGTCTTCGACCTCTTCCCAGGAGATGCTTTCGTCGCTCTTCCCTGCAATGCCTCCGAAGCATGGATCAGACATCCTGGAAAGGAACCGGAGTTTGTGACCGGTTCATATGCAAAAACGGCCGATCAGGAAACCTTTCTCTTGCCGAGTACACTGCATTTTGACTGCAAGCAGGCTCTGCCTTGGTATTATAAAGATGCAAATATCACCTGGAGTAAAAGAATCCATCAGCACGCTTAATATGCTTTTTGTTGTTTCGACTCCTATCGGGAATCTCGAAGATATCACACTGCGCGCAATACGGATACTGAAAGAAGTCGACCTTATCTGCGCGGAAGACACAAGAACTGCGGGAGTCCTTCTGAGGAAATACGAGATCTCAAAGCCTCTGCTGTCATTTCATGCTCATTCGCAGGATGGGCGGCGAGCTGAGATTATTGGTCGAATGAAGAAGGGGGCGAAAGTTGCGCTGATCTCAGATGCCGGCACGCCTGGCATTAGCGATCCCGGCTGGACACTCATCCATGATGCGCTTGAAGCGAAGCTCAACGTAATCCCGATTCCGGGAGCAAGTGCTCTGCTCACGGCGCTGGTAGGGTCGGGGCTTGCTATGGATAAATTTGTCTACCTCGGTTTTCTGCCGCTAAAAAAAGGTCGACAAACGCTTCTGAAATCGCTCCAAGAGGAAAGAAGAACCATTATTTTCTATGAGTCACCGCATCGTATCCTTCGCACGCTTGAACAATGCCAATTATTTTTTTCAGAAAAAACCGAAGTCGTGCTCGCGCGAGAACTCACGAAAATTCATGAAGAATTTTTGCGAGGCTCTTTTGAAAGTGTGCTGAAATCTCTTCGAGAAAGGCCTTCCGTGAAAGGCGAATTTGTTGTTGTTTTGAAAAATCCATGAAAAAAATTGCCCTTGTTCACGATTTTCTTTTCAAGCTTGGCGGCGCCGAACGCGTCCTGAAGACCATGGCCGATCTTTTTCCCGAGGCACCGATTTATACCTTGATCTACGATAAGGAAAAATGCGGAAGTCTGTTTCCCGCTTCACGAGTGATCGCCTCCGAGCTCAATCATTTTCCGCGCTTCATTCGAAAGCATCCTCAGTGGCTTCTTTCCTCCTATCCGGAGGCCATCGAAAATTTCGATTTTTCGTCGTTTGATCTTGTGATTTCTTCCAGCGGGGCCTTTGCCCATGGCGCGATCACATCCCCAACGACAAAACACCTCTGCTACTGTCACTCTCCTATGCGCTACGCCTGGGATTATGCCCATGAATATCTCGAGGAGCTTTCTCTTCCCTGGTGGCAGGAATATCTCGTAAGAAAAAAACTCATGAAGCTGCGCCAGTGGGATCGCGCCAGCAGCGATCGTCCCGACAAGTACCTCGCGAATTCTCTGCATGTAAAAAAACGTCTCAAAAAATATTTCAATGTGCAAGCCCAGGTGCTCTATCCCCCCGTGGAGATTGATCGATTTTTCCCTATGAAACGCCACAAGGACTATTTTCTCATGATCTCAGCACTGAGTCCTTTCAAAAAAATTGACATCGCCATTCAGGCTTTCAACAAGATTCGAAAGAAGCTCGTGATTATCGGCGAAGGAAAAGACAAAAAACGACTGAGGGCAATGGCAGGCCCCACGATTGAATTTCTCGGGAGGAAAAGTGACAACGAAGTGAAAGACGCTCTTGAGCATTGCCGCGCCTTTATCTTTCCCGGAGAAGAAGACTTCGGCATTGCTCCGGTCGAGGCTATGGCTGCTGGCAAGCCCGTGATCGCCTATGGCAAGGGCGGAGTCCTCGAAACCATCGTGGAGGGCGAAACCGGATTTTTCTTTCGAGAGTCAAACGCGCTCAGTCTTGAATTAGCGCTGGGGAAATTCTTTGAACACGAGAAGGAATTCGACGCTCATACCATCGCCCGGCATGCCAAACTCTTTCATCCCAACCACTTCAAAGAAAAACTCCTGGCATGTCTTGAGACCCTCTAAGTTCTCAAAAAAAATCAGGAATAGAACTGAGCTCGCCTTTTTTGAGCCCGAAACCCCTCACGGATAATCGCCTTATTTCGCTCTTTCGTTTCATTGGGTTTCTTTTTGAAATACATCACCTCACGAAAGGACTTCACGACCTGAGCCGCGGTTGTTTTTCGCTTCCAACGGCTGATCAGCTTTTCGTTGGACTCGCCTTTTCGTTTTTGGGTGGCAATAGCCATGAAGACAAAGAAATGAATACTGCCAAGACATTGTAGAAAAAATCCCAATACTGTCAAGAAGGAAGCCGAAGAAAAAGCTGAGTGCGATTATGATGACTTCCCTTGCATTTCAGAAGAGAAATGGTCAATACTGGACTGACTTTTTTATTATGACTTCATGCCCAGCTTCCAATTGACACCGCTTATTCTCGGGGAGCAGAGAAGCTTCCTGAAATTCTTTTCTGACGGACCAAAACGCGAGAAAGGACAGCTTTTTTTGGCGATTGATCTCCCAGATAATCCCGGAGCGGAAGATGCTCTCGTCGAGAAACTCTGGAGAACGCTTCAAACAACTTTTTTTAATTATGAGTCTGACGATCCGTATTTTTGCTTTGAAGAAGCCTTAAAGTCCGTAAATCAAATTTTTGTTCAAGAGAATATGAAACGTTCCACGGGTTCCATTGGCGCTTGTCATGCGCTCACGGGACTGATTCAGGATAATCTTCTTCATTTTTCGAGCTGTGGCGCTGCCTGTATCTATCTCAAACGAGGAATTCATCTTTCGAAGATCAGCGAGGATGGTGAAAGCACCTCAGATGCAACCTTTGGCTCCATCTCTTCTGGGGAGCTTCTTGCCCATGATAGTTTTATTTTTTCCACCCGTCCTTTTACTTTTCCCTCCGTGGCTCTCTCCGAAGCGCTCGATCAAAAGGGGGCTAAAGTCATTTCTCATCTCAAACTTCTCTCGAAACAAAAGAACATGATGGGCTTGGTCACCATCGCTCTTCCCACCTCCGAAGGACCGGAAGAAAAGCCCGCTGAAATCAATGAAGAAACCGTTATAAGTTCAGAGCCTCTGGCCGCCATTATCAATATCCCTCTTCGCCAACGCTCAGGACAAACGATCAAAGATTTTATCCATCGATTCACAAAAAAAATGAATACGGGGAAAATCGAACATGCCAAAAAAAAGATGAAGTCGGTAGCGCAGAATATCGGATTTCGCATCGTACGAATCATCAAGAAACCTCATTTTCTCTCCGAACTGAAGCAACGCTCCGTGCTGATGGCCCTCGGAGGAGTCATGATGCTTTTTGCCATTATTATCCTCGTGAGACCGATTTTTTCCGGCAATGATTCAGAGACGAATCGTTTCAAGGATATTCTTGCACAGGTTGAATCCAACAATGTTGAGGCCGAAAAACGCAATTTGATTGGAGAAAAGGCCGATGCGGTAGACCTTCTGAATAAATCTGAAATCATGCTCAAAGAGGTCGAGGCTTCTGGATTTTTTGTGAATTCCGTCAGCAAATACCGCGATGATATCAATCATTTTCGCGATCAGGTCAATGCGATCATTCGTGTTGAAAAGCCTACGTTACTGGTGGATCTCGCACAAAAAGGCTCGGTCGACAGCCTTGGCATGATTCATACCCAAGATCAAAAAAATTATGTATATGAGACGCGAAGACTTTTTGAGTCCGCACTGAATACCGTTCAGGAAGGACTTCAGATTGATCCTGAAGAAAGCGTCGTGGCGGGATCAGAGCTCGAAGACTTCAATCTTCTCAGTTTCATCACCCAAACTGGTCAGGTCGTTGAGTATTCGACGAGAAATGGTCGCTTCGAACGAGCAAAAACGCTCGACGAATCCTGGAAGAAAGGCCTCGATATCAAAACCTTTAATGGGGAAAATATCTATATCCTGGACAGCATTGCAGCAACAATCTGGAAGTATCGACGACTTCGTGCCGGCTACGGGAAATCTGTCGCCTATGCCGCCGACCCTGCCCTTAGCAATTCTCTTTCACTTGCCATTGATGGCGATATCTATGCGCTGATGCGCGATGGAAAGATTCAAAAATACCGGAAGGGAAAACAGATTCCGTTTGAGGTGAAAGACCAACCTTCCGCACCGCTCCAAAATCCAACGCGTATTTTCACGCTGGCAGAATTGAACAATATCTACATTCTCGAACCCAACGAACGGAGGATTATGGTCTATTCGAAGGATCAAAATGGAGTGGCTCACTACCAAAAGCAGTATGTATTTGCCACTCTGAAACCCAACGAAATTCGAGACTTCTTCATCGACAAAGAAGAGCAAAAGATGACGATTCTGACAGCCGACAAGGTGTACTTCAACGATCTCTAACCCCATATCTGTATGGATTCATTCGGGAATATTCGCGATCTTTCCTCGGATATCCAGGCAGTGCGGGGTTATCTTTGAGCGGGCTCGCCTTGAGCAAGATATCTCTGAGCTCCGATCAAAAACGCTCGCGCCGGATTTTTGGAGCCGTCGACAAGAAGCGGAAAAAATTAGCAAATCCCTTACCGCCAAAGAAAAGCTTTTTTCAACATTGAAGAAGCTTGTCAAAGACTTTGAAGATTACGAAGCCATGAAAAAAGAAATGAGCGCTGAGGATCTTGCGCCCCTTCTCGAAGACCTCGAAAAACGCAGTCAGGAGCAAAAGATGCTGCTTTTTCTTTCGGGCAAATACGATGGCTCGGATGCGGTGCTAAGTTTCTTCAGTGGCGCCGGAGGAAAAGATGCGCAGGATTTTACCGAAATGCTGCTTCGTATGGTGGTAAGGTTTTGTGAAAATCAGGGCTGGAAAGTAGTCCTGGTCGACAAAAGCGAAGGAGAAGAAGCTGGCATTAAGGCTGCAACGATTGAAGTTCATGGAAATCTCGCCTATGGCATGCTCAAATCCGAACACGGCGTTCATCGCCTGGTGCGCCTTTCGCCTTTCAATTCTGGCTCGACACGAGAAACATCATTTGCGAAGATCGATGTTATTCCTCTTCTGGAGCAGGACAACTCGGTGAATATCCCTCCGGAAGATATCCGAATCGACGTTTTTCGTTCTGGCGGCAAGGGTGGCCAAGGAGTGAACACAACCGATAGCGCCGTACGCCTAACCCATGTGCCGACGGGGATCGTTGTCCGCTGCCAAAACGAGCGAAGTCAATTGCAAAATAGAGCCATCGCGCTTCAAATTCTCATTTCGAAGCTGGCCAAACTGAAGGAGCAGCAGCAAGTGGAAGAAATCAAAGACTTGAAAGGCTTGAATAAAGAAGCCGCCTGGGGCAACCAAATCCGCTCCTACGTTCTTCATCCCTATCAGATGGTGAAAGACCATCGAACCGGAGTGGAATCGAGTCAGCCGCAAAAAGTACTTGAAGGGGGCCTGATGGCGTTTATTGAGGGGTATTTGAAGTCACAGGTTTTGGCGACGAAGAACCCGTAAGCGCGTCGAGTGCTTTTTTCGCTTCTTCTATTTGATTCAAGGTTTTTTCAAGCTGGTCCTTTTTGTCGTTGATCGTCTTGCTAATACTTTCGATCTCCGTCCGGATTTTATGATACTTGTCATTCGCCTCCTTGAGCTTGACATCAAGCGTTGCCTTGAGGGCCACGCCCTTTTCCTGAAGTTCTTTTCCTTTTTGGCTTGCCGAATCAACCCAGCCGGCGACCTTTGCCTTCATGTCAATGACTGTTGCGTCGAGACTTTTTCCATTCTTCTCCCACAAATCCCTGAGCTGACTCAGGCCAGAAAAAAGAATAACGAGGATGATGAGGTACAAGAGAAGTCTCTTCATAGGATTAATAACATCAGTATTGTTATAACCTTTTTTTTGCTGTCTGAGGAGCTAAAAAATTGTACAAAAGCGCTATTTATGGTTAAGATGGGTGACTGAAAATCAAGCTCATGAATGTGAATCAGTACCAAGTCGATCGTCTTGTGGAAGAAGCGCAAAAAGGCAATATGAAAGCCTTTGGCGAACTGTATGATATTTTTTTTCCTCATATCCACAAGTACGTCTACTATAAAATTGGCGTCGACCAAACCGACGACCTCACCGGCACGATCTTCATGAAGGCCTGGCTAAAGCTGAAGAAATATCGGAAAACCTCCTACCCTTTCAGCGCGTGGCTTTTTCGCGTCGCTCACAACAGTGTGATCGATCACTACCGCACGCACCGAACTTTTTTTGAGCTCGAAGAAAAAATCGCCGAAGACGACAGCCGAAATCCCGAAAATCTCATGGAAAAAGTTCTGACCAAAGAACGTGTCCACCGAGCGCTGCGCCATCTCGGAAAAAACTATCAGGAAGTCCTGGTGTTGAAATTTCTCAATGAGATGAGTAATCGCGAGGTTGCGGATATTATGAAAACCAACGAGAGCAATGTTCGAACCCTTCAATTCCGAGCTTTGAAAAAAATGAGAGAGGTTCTCGAAGGGCAAGAAGCTCCAAAGAAGACGGAAGAAATCGTGAAGAAAAAAGAACACGTTGGTTTCCTTCGAAGAATTTTTGCAAAATCCTCATGAGTCTTGTGGTGAAGAATTTCCTGGATCGCAATGAAGGGTTCGCCTGTCTTCAGTGCGGGCGAACCAATAAACCCCAGGAAAAGAGCTGTCGCAACCACTGCATCAGCTGCCTTTTTTCACGTCATATGGACGAAGACGTACCCGGAGACAGAAAAAGCAAGTGCCAAGGCTTGATGAAGCCGGTCGCACTCGAGTATTCTTCTCAAAAAGGACAGATCATCGTGCACGAATGTGAAGGCTGCAAAAAAAGCATGCGCAACAAAGTCGCACCGGATGATGAACAGGAGTCCTTACGCATCCTTAGCCTACAAATCTGGTGAAAATCGCTTTGCGCCCTCTCGGTATCAACAAAAAAACTCGTCTTGTCGTGGGAGTTTCCGGTGGTCCGGATTCCGTGGCACTCCTGCATCTTCTGAAGCAGTCAGGCTTCCAAAATCTCGTAGTGGCGCACCTGGACCACGGTATTCGCAGGGAAAGTCCGACAGATCGCGCCTTCGTCGAGAAACTCTGCAAGAAATGGAAGGTGAGGGTGGAAACGAAACGCAAAAATGTCCTGCAAATCGCAAAACACCGAAAAGAAAATCTCGAGGCCGTGGCCAGGTCCGAGCGCTATGGGTTTTTGCGTTCCATGAAAAAAAAACACCGCGCGAATTTCATCGTGACGGCCCACCATGCCAATGACCAGATCGAGACCGTACTCATGAATATGATCCGCGGCTGCGGACTCGATGGGCTCTCGGGGATGAAGACCGTAGAAGGAGATCTGATTCGCCCGCTGCTTGGCTTTTCAAAAAAAAGCATTCACCAGTACTGCCGAAAAAATAAACTTCCCTTTGTTCACGACCGCAGCAATGACGATCCTCGCTACACCAGAAATTTCCTCCGCCACGAAGTCATCCCCCTCCTCGCCAAATTCAATGCGAATCTCGTGGAGACCTTTTCAAAAAATATTCGCCTTTGGACCGAAGCTTCGACTTTCTTCGAAGAACGCGCCAAAGTCTTTCTGGAAGAGAACAGAACCTCACCTCGCTCCTTTGGCCTCAAAGCCTTCAAATCACTTGAACGTGTCGAGCAGCAAGTCGTGCTGAGAAGGCTCTTCCAAGAAACCCATGGGCATAAAAAAAATCTTTCCCTTGATCACATTCATCAAATTCTGAACATCCTTCGGTCCAATATTTCTGGCAAGAAAAAGGAATTCGGGCCTGGAAAAACTTTGATAAGAAAAAAAGATAGCATTGTCATTGCGAGCTCCGGCCAGGTGTCATTGCGAGGAGCGTAGCGACGAAGCAATCTCAAATTTTATTATGAATTCACCATTCGAAAAACTCGCCGACCTTTTTCTCGACTGGAATTCGAAGCTGAATCTCAGCGCCATTCGAACGAAAGAAGGCGTCATGATCAAACACATCGCCGACTCTCTTCTCATTCAAACTTTCGGCTGGATCAAAGAAGGCGATCGGGTGCTGGACCTCGGTACGGGTGGCGGATTTCCCGGCCTCGCGCTTGCGATCGCCTATCCGAAAACTCATTTCACCCTCTGCGATGCCACGGAAAAAAAACTCAACGCCGTCGAATCGATGGCCAAGAGTCTTCAGCTCACGAATGTTTTCTTTCTTCTGGGCCGCGCCGAAGAACTCGGTCGTGATAAAAAGTTCCGTGAACACTTTGACGTCGTGGTGGCCAGAGCCCTTGGGAAATGGACGACGGTCCTCGAATACACCATTCCCTTTGTCCGAGTCAACGGGAAGTTCATCGCCTACCAAGGTCCGGAAGTTTTACAAATTCTCGATGCTTCACGACCTGTGATCCGTGAGCTCAGCGCAGAGCTGAAAGATGTCCGAGAAAGCTCCCTACCCGAAAACCAAGGAAAAAGAGTCTTTGTCGTGATCAAAAAGATCTCCCCTCTTTCCCAACGCTTCCCCCGAGCAACCGGCATTCCTCAGAAAAATCCACTCTCAGTGTCATTGCGAGAAACGAAGTGACGAAGCAATCTTGTTTTTTCTCTCTGAACTTGCCAAATAAACGCTTAGTGCTTATACTTCTCGGGCTC
>CAZWLI010000155.1:0-1979 GCA_964634525.1 uncultured Candidatus Peribacteria bacterium
ATATCTGCGCTGATGATTTTTATTTTTCTCGATATATTCAGCAACAAGCTTTTTGAGATGTTCAACATTTTGAACGTCAAAAAGCCCTTTGATTTTTTCAAAATGCTGACATGAAATCATTTTATCAAAAAGCTCGACTGTGCCTCCGCGTAAGTTGTACACTGACGTGCGAGGAAACCATGGGAATCCACTCCCACGCAATTCGGTAATATAGTATAAGACTTATGTGAAACGCTAGAGGAAGGGATAAAATGAGTAGAGAGGTCTGGAAATGGCTTTGTTAACCAACGTCAGGAAGGAGAGGCAGAGCATTTTGAGGGTAATGGTCTTCTGTAAGCCAAGGAAGTTCTTTGCGGCAGAAGCAACAAAGTCGATATAGGTCTTCTGGACAGCATAGGATTGTTCGACTCTCTGCCTTCTCCTCAGCAGTTTTTTGGCATACAGACTGTTGTTGACATCCTGATTGATTTTTGTTGGAGTAATCACCTGCTGATCGTACTTTTTCTGAATGTTTTGGTTGTAGGATTGATCCAGATAGGCCTTATCGGCAAGATAGGTAATTCCCCTTTGATTGGTCTTCATTTTCTTGAATGCGGGTAAATCATGAACACTGGCCTTGGTAATGCGGAAATTGACAGGGTTGCCTTCAGGGGTGACGCAGGAGTGAAGTTTTACGCCGGTGAAAAACATTTTTTTACTGGGCTTGTATCCCTTGTTGATGTTCTCCTGGAACCGTTTGTATCCCGCCACAGTATTGGTATTTCGGCAAACGGGAAGATCAGTCGAATCTGGAATCTGAACACCACCTTTTTCCAGAAAAAACTTTTTAGCAATGTATCGAAAGAACAGGATGATCTGGTAGGTTAAGCATTGCAGTCTGCGGTTCAGTTGTGATTGACTGAGATAGTTGAAGAGGTCTGGAAACAAAGACTTGAACCACTTGAGGATTCTATTTTCATACTTGAGCCCCATCAAATTTCCAACGACCATCATGGTGAGAATTTCCGAATCACTCATTTTTTCTTTTCTCCCTTCACGGTGCTTCTTTGGCCATCTGCTGCGGAAGTAATCATCTATTTTGACGAATACAAAGAGAATGATAGAGTAGAGGTGAGTCATATGTGGGTTGTTTATGCGGTAAACGTCCCTATTATGACTCTTTTTTGGCTTAAACTAAAGTTTCACATAAGTCTTTCTATATTCTATATTCTATATTCTATATTCCACCTTCCACCTTCTCCATTCAGCCCCGCCCCCATGCCCCTCCGCGCCCTCATCATCGTATTGCTCTTCACACTTTCCGTATCGCCCGTTTTCGCGCAACCGCTCGTCACGGAGGACGATCCGGATGAACATTCAGGAACGCAAATCATCACGGAAGACTCTTTAAAAACTGAAAATAATTTTCTGGAAGGGTATCAAACATTGCTCGACGACACCTCGGGAAAAATCGATGGCCTGAGGGAAGTGCTCCTCCCGCTCGGTCAGGAAGTGGCCTCACTCGACGCGGAGCTGAGCGCGCTGGCACTCCAGCAGCAGCGGGTCAGGAATCAACGGGATGATCTGACGAAAAAACAAAATTTGCTGAGAGCTCTGCGGGATCATCTCCTCGAGCAGGAAGGGATCATCAGGCTCTCCATGAAAGACAGCGCGAAACACTTTCAGGATCTCACGGTATTTTTATTCAAGCTCTCGCTCCAAACCCGTCGAAAAAATGGAGAAATGAATGTGTGGACGCTGCTCTCAACCGTTCACGACACGGGAGAGCTTTTCTTTCGGGAAGTGCTGATCAATAAAGTCCAGAACAAGCTCCGAAATCAGCTCAGATCACTCGACGAACAAAAAACAACTCTAACGGTCCTCGGGAAGCAGGTGGACAAAGTAGAGCAACGGCTGCTTCTGGCCAGCGACCAGTCCGCGGGAGCTGAAAAAGCCATCAAAGAACAGGCACAACATCGCTCAGAGCTTTTGAAAGAAAA
>CAZWLI010000156.1:0-1921 GCA_964634525.1 uncultured Candidatus Peribacteria bacterium
AAAATAAGGTCTTCGTCGTAGATGTCCTTCTTGCGATCTGCGAGATTTTTGAATCGCTTCATGAAGTCCTCAATCTTGGCTTCTGGGATTTCTACGCCAAGCTCCTTCAGCCGCTTCAGGACAGCACTTCTCCCGGAGTGCTTGCCCAGCACCATCACGGTCTGATGCCAGCCAATGTCTTCTGGCTTCATGATTTCGTAGGTCAGTTTATTTTTGATGAGCCCGTGCTGATGAATGCCGGCCTCGTGCGCAAAAGCATTTTTGCCGACAATGGCTTTGTTGGCCTGCACGGGGTTTCCGGTGATGGAGGCGAGCAAACGGCTTGTTTGCAGAAGCAGCTTCGTGTTGATCTTCGTGGAAAGGCCAAAGAATTCCCTTCTCGTTTTGATCGCCATCACGACTTCTTCGAGCGAGGCGTTGCCTGCTCGCTCGCCAATGCCATTGATCGTACACTCGATCTGCCGAGCACCGTTCAAAACTCCCGCCAGGCTGTTGGCCACGGCAAGGCCAAGATCATTGTGGCAATGGGTTGAGATAATGATATCTTTGATTCTGGGAACCGTTTCATCCAGGAATTTGATGAGATCGCCAAACTCTCCTGGCGTGAGATAGCCCACGGTGTCCGGAATATTGATCGTGTCGGCTCCTGCTTTGATGGCTTCGCTGAGAATCTCCACAAGGAAATTCCGGTCAGACCTCCCGGCGTCCTCCGGAGAGAAATCAATGCGGTCGCAATGCTGTCGACATTGTCGAATCGATTCGACAGCTTTCTTCACCGCTTCTTCGCGGGAAATCTGGAGCTTGTGCTGCAGATGGATATCGCTCGTGGCAATGAAGACATGGATGCGGGGCTTTTTTGCCTTCTCGATGGCCTTCAGGGTTTTTTCAATATCCCCGGGATGGCATCTCGCCAGGCCGCAGATCTCAGGCTCCTTCAGCTCTTCGGCAATGTGGCGAACTGATTCAAAATCTTCCACGGATGCTGCCGGAAATCCGGCTTCGATCACATCAACTCCGAGGGCTTCGAGTTGGTGCGCCATCGTCAGCTTTTCCAGCAGATTCATCGAAAATCCCGGGGCTTGTTCGCCGTCGCGCAGCGTCGTGTCGAAGATTTTGATCAGAGGTTGCATACTTTTTGATGTGCTTATGGTTTATCAAATTTTACAATAAAATAAACTTCCATCCACTATTTCATACACACGAACGACATGCCCATCTGCTGTTTTAAATTGTCCGATCCGCGTTGCAAAGATCTCATTAATAGATTGTGCAGGCTTGATCTTTGTGCCATTCAGGTCTGTTATATTCAGAGGAATCGGAATACTATTTTCCGGATCAAATTCTCGTCGTCTCCCGAGGCTTGAAATTATTTTTCTCAAAATCTCCATTTTACTCACAGGTCTTTTTTGTTCAATTACTGCATGAGCAGAACTTCTGATTTTGCCTTCTATTGATGCCATTTTCCTTTTTCGAAAGATAAGCTCACCCCCATTTCTTCCATGGAGCAAGACCTCAATGATACCGTCAGCGATTGTTACGGTAAAATGACGATTCGACAACTCGAGATCTTCCGTTCCATTAGCGGGTTCATGTGCTCTTCCGAGGGCTATTTCTTCATTACTTTGTACTATCATTTCCCCCTGTTTTTCAAATGACATTTTTCCATTCCCAGTATTTTTTCTGGCCTGATGATAGGCTAGAATCCATAAAGTATGCCCATGACGTTTAAAGTGAAAAAGAGACTTTTCTCCGGCCTTGAGTACGATATCCTCATCATAGGCGAATCGTTCTTGAAGAGTGACTTTTAACGTTAGGGGAACCGATCTCAGTCTTTTCTCTCGGTCTTGAGATTGCTGAGGACTCATTTCCTCCTCGGTTGCTCTCCCATCTTCTTCAGGTTTCATAGGTAAATAAAAAACGA
>CAZWLI010000157.1:0-12482 GCA_964634525.1 uncultured Candidatus Peribacteria bacterium
ACCGGCGCTGACCGTTATGTTACCACCCTTGATCGCGAGTCCGCTCGTACCAGCGATGAGGGATATAGCGCCTCCTGCGCCTCCTGTTGCGGCTGTACCAACGCCACCCGTGTTACCAGCCGTGACGGAAAATCCACCACCGTTTCCAGCAACACCGGCTCCAGAGGGAGTACCACCATTTCCAAGCGTCCAAGCAACACCTCCACCATTACCAGCCGTATTGGTTGATGTCGTACCCCCCACTCCAAACGTAACGCCAAGGCTCCCTCCATTGCCACCAAGGGCAGCACCACCGGCGTTACCACCCGCTCCCGTGGTGAGAGCAATACCACCGGCATTGGCGCCAGCATTGGCACCTGTAGCACCAGCGCTACCGGCACCAGCGGTGACCGTGATCGCTCCACCAGCGAGGCCTGCAGTCGCTGCGGTACCACCAGCACTCCCCGTGATCGTCACCGCAGCTCCTGCTGCAGCACCCGTGGGCGCTGTTGCGGAACCAATCGTGACGAGACCTGGAGCAACGGTACTGGCGGTGTTGCCCGCGGCAATCGTAATTGTTCCTGAAGCATTAGCACCGGTCGATGTACCGGAAGATATGGTAACCGCTCCGGATGCTCCACCCGTCGCATTTCCTGATCCAACACTCGCTGTACCCGTAGCTCCGGCAGCACTTGTTCCTGTTCGAGCGGTTAGGTTACCAGATGCTCCCGTGGCGCCTGCTGCGCCAGAGGTGAGACTCGCATTCCCACCATTGGCAGAGCCTTGTCCTGCTCCAGCCGTGAGGAAAGCATTGCCACCAGCAGAGTTTCCGGCCGTACCGGCTCCTGCCGTAAACGTCACATCTCCACCGACACCTGAGGTTGAGCCTCCTGCGCCAGCGGTGAGGGTAACCGCGCCACCAAGACCGGTTGCGCCACCCTGACCGGAGGTGCCCGAGATGGCACCACCAGCGCCAGCTCCCGTTCCGACGCCTCCTGTGACCGTCACCGCGCCGTCACTCGTGACGGTTGTAGCGCCAAGGGTGAGGGCCGCATAGGCCGTGCCGGGGGTAATAAAAATCATGATCATCGCCACCGTGGCAGCGAGCAGTCGAGACCTCAGGACTTCTTTCATAGTGAGAGAAATAAAAAAGTAAAAATTTAAAAGGAAAAAAGGAAAGAGGAAAGGAAGCTATTTCTTTTTTGATTTGGTTTTGAGAGCAGCAGTATATTCGCGAACCAGAGTCACCTGATTTTTGTTGATGATCGCAAGAGTCTGGTTGTAATCCCTCTTCAGCTCATTCAAGGCAAGCTTCTTCTGCTTGGAGCTCAAATCCTCCTTGGCCTTGATATCCGCAATCTGTTCGTTGTAGGTCGACTTCAATTCCTTCTTCTGACTGGCAACTTCTTTCTTGACGGAAACAACCTCCTGCCTGATATCGGCGGTCGAGAGCTGCTTCAAATCTTGCTTCAGACTCTTGATATCCTCCTTCGTAACGACGGGGACTTCAAATTTCAAAGTTGTCAGCTCCGGAGGAAGTGCGACGGGAGCTTTGACAGAAGGGGGTGTTGATTCCGGAGTCTTCGTCGTGGTCGGAGTCGTTACTGGAAAAATGGTTGGTATTCCACCACCGCCACCACCTCCGCCTCCCCCACCACCACCTCCCCCGCCACCTGATCCGGTATTGGCTACGGCGATGCAGGCATCAACCGTCGCCGTCGGGGTCACCGTGACACTCGTGGCATTGCTGATGGTCAAAATCGTCGTCGTAGCCGTGCAGGAACGAACGATGCTGGAATTGCTGCTCGTCATCACATACTTGTCTGGAGAGGTAATGGTGATGGACTCCCCGGGAGCGGCGCTCACCACCAGGGTCGTGTCATTGACCACGAGAGTTGAGGCTGTCGAGCCTCCCGAGATCACGAGGGTCACCCCATTGACTGAGACATTGACCGCAGAACTAAAACTCAAAGGCTGCGCCTTGGCGGCAAGGGAATTCAGAAATGAAAAAGCAATGGCAAAGCTGAGAAAGAGCGCCATGCCTCTGAAGTTGTTCATACAAAAAAATGAAATGGCCAAAACTCGACCCATTGTAGCGTTCTCATTTTTAAGAAAAAAGGGCGGGTGCCCAAACCCGCTTGACGAACTCCTACTTTCTACCTTCTACTTCCTACTTCCTTTTCCTGAGTTCTTCAATCACCTTATTATAGTCTCCCGCATGGTCGGGGTTTCTTTTTTGAATTTCTTTCCAGATTTGGATAGCCTTCGTGAAATCATTTTTCTTATTGCCCAAGAAATTCGCATAGGCCTGAAGAACATTGCTATCATTGGGATTTTGGCGCAGGGCGCGTTGATAAAATTGATCAGCCTTGTCCATGTCCTTCAGACGATCCGCGTACAGCTCTCCCAGCTCGAGCCAGTATTCACTGCGATGCGGTGAAAGCTTCAGCGCTTCGAGAAAAGAGTGCTCCGCTTGCTTGTCCACGCCAGAATAGAGGAAGCTCAGCGCCATGCCACGATAAGGCCCTGGAGCTTTGGGATTGCCCTGGTGGGCTGTCTTGAAGGATTGGAGAGCGCCGTCGTAATCCTTCAGCGCAAGGCGGATCGTTCCGATCTCCTGGTACACATAGGTCGACTCTGGTCCGGGGTCTTTCATCCCCAGAGCCTCATGGCGTTGCTGCAGATAGACAGCTCGATCGGAAGTGCTCATTTGCTGTGGGAAACTCAGCTGGGTGTCCAGAGCGAGAAAAAGATGCGGGAACACAACCATCGCCGTGATCACCAAGACAATGCCGCCAAGCACCGAAACAATGGTGAAGCGTTGATTCTTTTTGGAAGAGAGGAAGGAGGGCATGGGGGAGGAAGTAGGAGGTAGGATTTATTGAAGTAAATCTCTTCGGCGAAGCTTTGCAGACTTCATAACGTTATGCAATGTTCCTGGCTTCATAATTTTATGATTTGGCACTATGACGGTTATCTTTTCAAAAGAATTTTGCTTTCTCATTTTAATATGACTCCCCTTTTGGGACACACAAAAATAACCATGACGAGTGAGAATATGAAGTAATTTCTGAGCAGATATCTGAAGGCCCATGGTTTAGACACGAGTAAGAAAAAGCTCATCAGCTTGGTAAGGAGCAAAAAGATTGGCTTCCTGCGGAGTAATGTCCTCGAGATAGAGGTCAATGGCCTCATGAATGTTCTGAAAAGCTTCTTCATAGCTATCACCCTGAGAAAAACATCCCGGAAGCTCTGCAACGGATACGGAAAATCCTCCATCCTTTTCTCTCACAAAAAGCGCTGTGTATTTCCTTTGAAGTTTTTTCATAGGATATCACCGTAATATGCCCCCATGCTACTCTTTTCCTTCATGAAATTCAAAATAAAAAAAACTCTTCCGCTTGGTGGACCATGGGCCTGAATGAGGGAAGAGTTTCTTTGTGATACACAGAGAAGCCTGTAGCAAGAGGCGACTGTCTTGTACCTCAATAGTATCAAACCTGTATTAAAAATCAACTAAAAAACCCTCCCCGATTGCTCGAGGAGGGTTCTTCTTATTCACTCATATCTTTGGAGAAGGGATTTGCTCTCTGAGGCCAATAATTTCACGAAATCCATGAAATTTTGACCTCAGAGTTCTTCGCTTCGGATCCGGCCTTTGGCGGGCTACCTCCGCTACGAAACGCAAATCTCGCATCTGTCTTAGTACGTGAACGTCGGGCCAGAGACAGGAACGCTATCCGAAAGCGTAAGTCCTGCGATCGCAGCGCCACCCGATGGGGTATAGCCCCATGTGATGCCACTGTTTGCTGCACCCTGAGTTCCATTGATCTTGACGTTGAAACTTGCCGTCGTACCAGCACCAAGGCCAGCTCGAGCGCTCGTCGTCGTCGCCTTGACAACAAAGGTTCCGGTAGAACCCTGCGTGATCTGCTGAGTCGCCATGGGCGTTGCAGCACCACCATCAAAGATGACGTTTGAGCTTTTGAGCGTTACCGCAACAGTGTTGTTGAAGGCGGCACCGTTCACACTTACGTTCGTGACAGTAAGCGCAACATCCGTTGCAGCTCCACCGACAGAACATGTGTTCGCTGTGACCTTTGCCGTAACCTGAGCGGTGACGTAGTTGGCGGCTGTTGAGGCAACGACGATCGTGTCATTGACCGCAATACGACCGGCCGTAGCCGTCACGATAGCAGCACTTCCAAAGCGTAATTCGTTCCCCGCCGTGACATCACCCGTACACAATTTGATGACGTTTGCTGCGACAGCAAAGGCAGCCGGGACAGCAGGAGCTATAACAGCCTGGTTGAGAGGGACTGCCGCACCAATCTGCTGACCAGACGTGACGCTTGACTGGCTGGTGAGGAAGAGCTTGTAATCCGTCACAAAGTTCCAAGGAACGTTATTTCCATTGGCCTGGAAATTAAGTGACGTGACCAGGAGTGGTCGATCTCCATCAGCCTTGATATCAAAGGCAGCCACAATCTGGTCATTCTGACCGGTGGATGATCCACCTACTACCAGGGCATTCACCGTGATCGTAGGCTCTGTATCGTGGAAGGTGAAGGCTTTGCTTGAGGAAGCAGCACCCGCGAGACGGGTCACACGAGCTACTGTCGCAGCTCCAACTGCCACATCAGCGGTAGAAGCCAGAGTCATGCTCGTGAGAGAGGCGATAGCGGAAACTTTTCCAAGGGCTACTCCAAGTGCTGTTCCGGGAGTAACACCCGAAATCACAACATCAGAGACTCCGAAACCGGTCGTATCCGTTACCGCTGTTACCGTACCGGCAACTGTTCGAGCGAGAGGAACGGTCGCGGCCGTCGAGACTCTCGTCGTAGCAGGGTTGGCAGCGCCAACACGGATGAGCGTAAGGCTCGAAGCGGTATTCGTGACCGCAGCATTGGAAAGAACGGCGATGGTCGTGGCCGTGATATCCGTAACCATACCGAAGCTTCCGGCAGCGGTGCCATCGTAGATGATGACCATGTCTCCGCCGTTAAATCCGGAAGAAGAACCGACCGTGAGAACTGTTTGAGCCGTCGCGGAAACGTTTCCCGCTGACGTGACCGCAACACTCACGGTATCCGTCCCGAGCTTGGTGACCTGCGTGATCGCAGCACCAGCCAAAGCCGAGATCGTGCGTACCGTCATGGTCGTGTTATTCGTTACCACAGAGACCCATCCAAAGTCAACACCGTTGGCAGCGGTCGCTGCGACAACAGCATCTCCAACCTTGAAGGCTCTGGTAGAAACAACCGTCAGAGCTGTGCCGGCAATAGCAGCCACGCCAGCCGTAACGGTGGTTGTCGCACCCGAGGCGAGCTTATGAATTTGCGTTGCCGCATTGGCTCCGGCATTCACAAGTCCCGCTCGCGTTACCGTCGCAAGGACAGTCGTGGCAGCCGGTTCAGCCGTTACCATACCGACGGTAGCTCCGTTGGTATTGTCAAAAGCGAGGAAAACATCACCGAGGTGGAAACCGGTCGTGTCGGCGACAACAAGATTAGCTCCTGCTGTTGCGGCCGTGGTTGCCGTCCAAGCGGTAGTGAGGGTTGTTCCTGGCTTGATCTTGGATCCGCCAGAAACACCGAGCCCTTCCATATAGTCAACAGCAGCAACTCCCAGTGCCTGAGAATCGAGGGTTGAGGTTAGGTTGGTACTTCCCTTGACCCAGAGGGTCACGGTCGTGTCTTGAGCAATGGTGAAGAGGCCGTTCACGTTGTCCGTGAAGACCGCCGCGCCGTTGCTGAGCTGAGAGGTCGGGCCAACCTGGGCGCCGTTGAGGAAGAGCTTGATCCCGTAGAGAGAAGCCGCTCCATTCGTCATGGTCACCTGAAGATTGGTCACCTTGATGGCCTCAGAATTGTTCGTGGTAATACGAATCGCCACGAGATTCTGATCCGTCATACCGCTGTGAAGAATCTGAGAAACAGGGGTATTGGTGGTGTCAAGCGCAAGGGAGAGTGAACCTCCGGCGGACCAGGTGATGGTCTGTCCATTGGCCGTGAGCCCCGTTGCGGTGACGGTCACCGAAGAATCAGCACCCGTCGCTGAAACAGCCGTGATCGTGGTGATTTCTGTGGTCGTCGTGGCGCTGTTGCTCGTGAGCATCACATCAATCGTCACGGTTTGACCCTTCAAAATCTTGTAGGTCGAAATCGAGAACACGTTCGTGGCCGTTGGCGTGGTGATGGTCGTTCCAAGTTGCGTCGTTCCAACCATGAGCTTCATGTTGGAAACGTTCGTCACATTGGACAGGGTCACCGTAATGCCAGAGATCAGAACATCCTCCGTCGAGCTCGCGACGAAGTTGTAGGATCCGACCTTTCCATCAGAAAGACCGGCCACAATGTTCGTGTTGCTGTACGAAGAGTTCTTCGAGACCGAGAGAGAAGCCACCGACACCGTGAGGGTGTTGGCAGCGGTTGCATTCACTCCTGGATCCACGAGATCATTCGTGGACAGTCTCTTGACCTGCGTGAGGTCGAGATTGGCGACGAAGGTCGAGCCGGAAGCCGTCTGCGAGCTGACATCAATATAGACGGCAGCCGTGGTCTTCACATTGGCCACGAGGATCGGGAAGGTGCTGAGCGTCACCGGCGTCGCAACTCCGGAGACCGGAATCGTCGAGGTCGAGTAGACGGTGCTATCTCCGATCTTGATCTTGATCGTTCCATTCGGAGCGGTCGTGTAGGTGAGCGTGTAGGTCACCTGACGGAGCTCCATATTCTCACCCTGAGCCGTCACGTCAAACGTTCCGATGGCGAGATTCGTTCCGCCGGAAGCGACGTTGCCGGAGAGGGTCGTGTTGGATTTGCTAAACAGAAGCGTTCCGGAGTTCACCGTGATCTTGTTGATACACGTGACACCAGCCGTACAGCTGGCACCTCCGGTAGAGTCTCCCATGGGGAAGGCCGTATCCACAGCGCCCGCAGCAGTGGCGAGAATGCCGGAACCGGTCGAAACGCCGACCGCTTCGATGTCGTAGTCATTCTGGATCACGAGACGGAAATTCCTCGTGGAACCGGAAAGAATGTCGACGACCACTTTCAGATCTCGCTGATTTCCCTTCGTAATGACGAAAGGAGCTTTGCTGAGATCAAACTGGGTCCATCGGCTCATCGTCTTGTCGACGGTGGCGAGCGTGGTGCCATCGGGTCCGATCAAACGAATGTTCACAATGTCACCATCGTTGGTGTTGCCATTGTTGTACATCGTGATCTTGCGCAGAGAAATATCCTCAGCAGCTCCCGCAACAAAGCGGAATCGAGCCAGCTCCTGGTCCTTCGTGCCGAGATTGATGTTCACCGCCGTAGCGTCATTGAGGCCATTGTTGTGAACGAGGACCGCATCAACAGTCGCTCCGCCAACAACGCCGGCGCCATTGGCGAGCTGGAACACTGATCCCGTGACTGGGAATGTTCCGGCGACCTTCACCGCAGTGTCAACACCGATATCGGTGGCGGCAGCGATGTAGAGGAAATAGGTTCCTGAAAGAGCTCCGGCTGGGATATTTGTCTTGGCCCAGAGGGAGACAGAAGAACCGGCTGAGATCATCAATGCGGTTTCAAACGTAATCGTGGCCTTGTTATTGGAAAAGGTGACGAAAGACGAATTCAGTCTCTTGCCATCCTTGTCGTAAATCGCAAGTCCATTGATGTTCGCATCCACACTGATGCCACCTCGGGAGAGCAGGATGGTCTTCACACTGACAGCGCCATCAGATCCCGCGGAAAGCGTGAACTTCAGAGCGTTGTTGTAGGCCGTGCCAGAAGCATGGGTCGTGGCAGGAGCCGTGTCAGATGCGACAGCAACCGTCAGACCCGTACCCGTTGGAACAACAGGAGTAGGAGTCGGGGTTGGGGTCGGGGTTGGAGTTGGAGTTGGAGTTGTACCACCGCCGAGAGCGACCTCAACGCCATCAAAGTAGACGGCACTTGGTTCCGTCTTGGCGAGCTGATCAGCCGTGGGGAGGGCGACGCCTGCAGCGTCAGCAGCCTCAGCACCGGCAGCAGCTCGATTGCCCTTCAGGACAATCGCAAGAAGATGACCGCCAATAATTGTTCGGGCAGGAAAACCACTCTTTTTGCCGTTTTCCGTGATACCCTGAACGATTGCCGCATTCAGAGCCATGTACATCGGCTCTGCATACCATTGCCCCTTGAACGTTGCCGAGTCGGCAAGCGTCACACTGGCGACTTTGGAATACTTTCCGATGGACTCTGAAGCGCGCTGGAGCATGACCACAATTTCAGCGCGAAGAATGGGCTTGTCAGCGCCAAGGTCGTTCGCATTGCCATTGTAGCCTTTCAAAATACCGAGCTCCTTTGCCTGGGCAACTGCCTTGGCATCGGTGTCAACTTCGTCGCTCGAAGCAAGTCCGAAGACCACCAGGATCAGGCGGGCCGCGTCAGCGCGATTTGCATTTTTTCCAAGTCGATTGCAGTACTCAGCTTTGACCGTTGATTCATCGACGAACTGTTGGCACGTCGCGTATTCAGGGTCAGATTGCTGAGCCTTTGCCACCTGGATCCGCAGAGAAGGCGTGATCGCCGTGCTGAGAACAATCATTCCAGCACTGACGCTCGCCAACATTTTGCGGAGCGTAGTAATACTCATAATATGTAGTAAAAAATAAATAACCGAAACAGAACAAAATTGGTGACCTCACTTCTTGACCAAAAGAAGAGAGGATCGAACTTCTGAGAAAGGTCTTTCTCAGAAGAAAAAAGAAGTACTTCTTTGGAGATCATTGTTGTTTCTTTTTCTCCAGCAGAGAAATCTCCATCATAGTTTTACTGCTGGCAGGTTGGAGAACTGAAAAGATAAAAAAGGCCAATGGCCATCTTCTCATGCTCTCGCCTCCGATAGATCAAGGAACAGTTCTCGTTACTAGTTTTCTAGTAACTCGTTTCTAGTGACTGAAGCAGCAACCAGAAACCAGTGACCAGTAAACTACTGTGAATTACAACGATTCAAGATAACTTTTTGTTACAACTACTGCGAATAATCTTGTTCCGAGGGATACCCTTGGGGCTGATTTTGAAAAACGTTTCCAATACTGCGGATCCTGGTCATGATCTCGGAATAATCGACTACCTTGAAAGGCACCTTGAAGATAAAGGTGAGGAGATTGACAAGTGCCACGGAGATCACGACCACCACCAGGCCGATGATGGCGTAGCGGATCGTGCCCACGGCCTGCTTGACCTTTTCCTCATTGCCACCGGAAAGAATGAAGGAAATGCCACCGATAAAGATGAAGACAATGCACAGCAGAGCAGCAGCAATAATAGCCCAAGCAATGACGTCTTTGAGCAGGCTTGTGGGCTCATAGGACTCAATGACCGGCATCAGGGAGGGAGTCACCTGAGCGAGAAGAGGGGTTACGTGAGTGCCGAAGAGGAAAGACATGGGATCTAGCTTTTTAGCTTTTTAGCTTTTTAGAGAAGTCAAAGAAAGACTCGGCCTAACAAGCTAACAAGCTAACTAGCTAACAAGCTGACTTCTCCCCCCTCCGGCTCCAATATCTTCATATTGACCCGCAGATTATTGCGAGAGCCGATGACACGAAGAAGCGTTCGAAGCGAACGAGCCGTCTGGCCTTCTTTGCCAATGATGCGACCCATATCGTCTTTGCCAACCTTGAGCGTGATCAAAACGCCGAGATCATCCACGGTGCGGGTGACAAGAACCTCATCCGGTGCGCTCACCATGAGCTTCACCACATACTCGAGGAAGGCGACTTCGGGGAAGGTGTCCATGGGAAGGGTTTAGGGTTTAGGGTTTAGGGTTTAGGCCTGCCTGCCGGCAGGCAGGGTTTAGGGTTTAGAAAACGCAAAATCTCTAAACGCTCAACACTAACAGCTAAACGCTCTTTTCTGGAGCTTTTGCTTCTGAGACCTTCACTTCGGCTTCGCTGCCCTTCCCCTTTTTCTTATCCGCATATTTCTTGCTGAAGTCGACAAATTTTTCCATTCCGCTCATACCATTTTTCTTGAACATTCGAGCCGCGGTCTCTGAAACGCCGGCGCCTTTGCTGATCCAATACTCGACACGATCCTTGGCAAAGACGAATTCCGGCTTCCTGCCAGCCGGAGCGTAGTGCCCGAGTCGCTCGAGGAATTTGCCATCTTGGGCAGAGGGATTGGTCTTTTCGGTCACGACGATTCGGAAATACGGAGCGTTATTCCTTCCAATACGAGAGAAGCGGATGGTGAGCATAGCAGATGCGAGATAAGCAAAAACCTATTTTTATAGCTTGCAAAATGTATTCATTTCCTTCTTCCTTGTCAAGAGAAAGGGCACTTCTGTATGCTCTTGTTAATTCTGTTTCTAGCTCCTCCTTTCCTAACCCCTCTCCCATGATCGACCCTCGCCTTATCCGTGAAAACCCCACTCTCTACAAAGAAGGTGCCAAGAAAAAGGGTGTGATTCCTTCGATGATCGATGAATTTTTGGAGCTCGACCAAGAGCTGCGGGCCCTGAAACAAGACGTGGAGAAGATGAGGGCAGAACAAAATGCAGCCGCAAAAGACATCGCGAAACTCACGGGTAAGGACAAAGAAAAGGCCATTGCCGCCATGCAAGGCCTGAAAGCGAAGCTGAAGAAGCAGGAAGAAAGTCTGAAACCCCTCGAAGAAAAAGTGGCCGCGCTCTTGTTGAAGCTTCCCGCCCCTCCCGCAGAAAAAGTACCGTTTGGAAAAACGGACAAGGACAATGTGGAGATTCGAACGTGGGGTAAAATCCCGAAATTCGATTTTGAGCCCAAAGACCACGTCGCGCTGGGGCGAGATCTCGATATCCTCGATATCGAACGAGGAGTGAAGGTCTCCGGAAGCCGCTTCTATTTCCTGAAAAATGAAGGCGCTCTCCTGGAGCTTGCAGTGCTGAAGTACACGCTGGATAAGCTGGTGAAAAAAGGCTTCACGGCATTCATTCCCCCGGTCCTCGTCAACTATGAAGCCATGATGGGCACGGGGTATTTTCCAGGAGGTGAGGAACAAGCGTACGTTGCAGGCTCGTTAAGCACGGTAGGATCGTTAAGCTCGTTAGGAAAAATGTATTCTCATAACGAGCCTCAGGAGCCTCACGAGCCTAAAAATCTCTTTCTCGTCGGCACCTCCGAAGTCCCCGTCACCTCCTACCACAGCGGGGAGATCTTGAACGAGGCTGATTTGCCCCTGAAATATGCGGGGATTTCCAATTGCTTCCGAAGAGAAGCCGGAACCTATGGCAAGGACACGCACGGTATTTACCGCATTCACCAGTTTCAAAAAGTCGAGCAGGTGATCATCGGAAAAAATGACCTAGAAGAATCAGCAAAAATGCACCAAATGATTTTGGCGAATGCTGAAGAAGTGCTGCAAGATCTGAAACTCCCCTACCGCGTCGTGGACGTGTGCTCCGGCGACATGGGCCAGGGACAATACTACAAAAACGATATCGAGACCTGGATGCCCAGCCGCAAAGGCTACGGCGAAACGCACAGTTGCTCAACCTTTCACGAGTTCCAGGCTCGCCGCCTGAACCTGCGATACCGCGACAAGGAGGGCACGGTCCGCTTCTGCCACACGCTGAACAATACCTGCATCGCTTCACCCCGAATCCTCATTCCCCTGCTCGAGATCTACCAGCAAAAGGATGGCAGTGTGGTGATTCCTGAGGTGCTGAGGGCGAATATGATGGGAAAAGAACGAATAATTTGATATGATCACCTTAGCTTGCGTATAACTTTGATTTCATGCAAAAACATTTTTTTACGATCATTGTCGAAAAAGACGCCAACGGCTATTTCGCCTACTGTCCCCAACTCCAGGGCTGCTACAGCCAAGGGCAAAGCTACGAAGAAGCGCTGAAAAATATCGAAGATGCAGTCAAGCTTCATGTCGAAGACCGAAGGGATGAACATGAGTCCTGGAAAGAAAGCCAAATGGTCAATGTTACGGCTTTGGAACTAGCTTTCTAGCTCTATGCCGAAACTCCCCCGCCTCAGCGCCAAAGACCTTACGGGCATGCTGGAAAAGAATGGTTTTGCGAAAGTCCGCCAAAGCGGCAGTCAATGATTTTTCGAAATGACAAAGGTCTTCGAGCAAGGAGTCAATGGAATCATGATTTAAGAGAAGGCTCAGGCCTTCCAGAAGAATATGCGGCATTTGGGCCTCTTTTTTCTGATGCCGAGGCACTCATTAAGCTTGCTCAAACTGCAACTACAAGTGCTGAAAAACCACCCAAACGTGATAGGCTTGGCGTGGGAACAAAAGAAAACGAAATGTCTTTTCTGGTCTGTTATCTTCACGAATGGCTAGAATTCATAAAAAAAATAAACCAAGAGGATCGAACAGGCTTAGAAACGAGCACTTTGGAAAAAGCTTTGGCAGCTGCAAAGAAAATTCTCAGCATGGAACAAGAAGTCCGAGCAAGGATCTACCGGAGTTTTTCTTCCTAAAATCTAGCAGCTAAAACCTAGAACCTGGCAGATGTTTGCCTTCCGGGCT
>CAZWLI010000158.1:0-1829 GCA_964634525.1 uncultured Candidatus Peribacteria bacterium
TCACGAAAAACTTGAGCTCAAGCTCGCGGGGTTTTCTGCCCGTTCTTTATCCCGCTTGTCGAAAATCCAGGGCGGGCTATCATGCGTAGACCCGACCATCCAACTTCTTCCACCCGGGTTCGATTCCCGGCAACTCCACCATCGTCCGTCGTACACCGGTTTTTGGGATTAGACAGAGAAGGCAAATTCCATTTGAGCCGCCTGGAGAAGCGTAATCATTTCACCCTGGGAAATGCTTTCCCTTTCGGATTTGAGGTACAGGCAAAGCGGCACCAAAATATCCTTTGTTTTTTTGAGGTACACATAAGCGCGAAATGACCCCGATTTCCCTTTTTTCATATCAGAGGAAGGAATGCGGATTTTATAAACCCCCTTCCCCAGCGAAATTTCACGTCGCCAATCAAACTGCTGGAGCGCTGTAAAGACATCGCTTCGAACGAGGGGAAATTTTTTTTCAAATCTTTTCAGGTCCCGCAAAAACGATTTTGGAAGAAGGAAAAACACATCGCAGCATTAAAGACCGAGTTGTTTTTTCAGGGAAGGAATTTTCTTTTTATCAACTCGAGAAAGAGCCATATCAAGGCCATCGAGAGCGTCCTCAAGCTCGCCTTGTCTTGTGCTTTGGTAAAACTTTACCAGGTAAGTGAATGTCGCGGCTCGATTACCGAATCCCACCTCTTCCCGAATGGCATCAAACTGCTGGATGATTTTTGATGGAACCTTAATGGGGATAATTTTCTTATCATCCGAAGCAACGGTCGGCATAGATATATTAAATATATATCTATGATATCATCATCGGGAACGATCAGCAAGACATTGCAGGCCAAAGTTTTCAAAATCTTTTCCACAAGTTTTGCACAAAAACGATGTTCAAAAGTGTATAAGTTTCTGGAAAATGGCTTCCGATCGTGGCATTAGACTTTTCCACAAAACTCGTGCAGGATTGAAAGGAGTTTTTGACAAACCATGGCTCTGCTCCAATCTCTCCCGCTCCCTCTTGGCTCCGCCCTGATCCCCTTTTCACTTCCGGACGCGGATGGGAAAACGCACTCCTCGGATGAATATGCCGATCGAAAAGTATTGATCGTGATGTTCATCTGCAATCACTGTCCATATGTTCAAGGCATTCGGAATCAATTGATTGATCTGCAGGCAGGCTTCGATTCGAAAGAAGTCCAATGTATCGGCATCAACTCCAATGACGCCGGGGAATACCCGGACGATAGCCCTGAGGAAATGAAAAAAGCCATCCAAGAATTTGGTATTAATTTCCCCTACCTGGTTGACGAAACCCAGGAAGTTGCCAAAAAATACCAAGCCCAGTGCACACCGGATATTTTTGTATTCGATGCCGAAAAAAGACTGGCCTATCACGGACGAGTTCAAGAACTCAAAGCCGCCATCGACGCTCTGCTCAGGGGGGGAAAGCCAAGCGAGGAGCAGCATCCTTCAATGGGTTGTTCCATTAAGTGGAAGAGCGGTGTAGAATGACGGTACTTTGAGGGGTTCATATGCAACATTCATTTACTGGGGTCTTTCTCAAGACAGGCAAATGGTACAGCGCTTTTGTAAAGGAAATTCCCGGAATTAACACCCAAGGCAAAAACATTCCAGCAGCAAGAAAAAATCTGCAGGAAGCCGCCGGCTTATTTTTTGAGACACAGAAGGACATTTCGGAAAAAGAGCTCCATGCTGTGAAAGAACCGATCGTGGAAGAGAACTTTCTCTTTTGTTCTAATACATGCAGCGAAAAAATCAAATCAAAAAACTAAAAAGGCAACGATTTTTTCACCATAGAGAGTGTGTAAAACATTCGGTTTTCATCA
>CAZWLI010000159.1:0-1680 GCA_964634525.1 uncultured Candidatus Peribacteria bacterium
GAAAACCGATAATCACATCCGTCGTAATGGAAATTTCCGACACGACCTTTCTCAATTTTTCAACTTTCCTTAAATAAATTTCCCGCGTGTAGGCCCGGCGCATTCGTTTCAAAATCCGGTTGGAACCTGATTGCACCGGAAGGTGGATATGGGGGCAGAGTTTTGAATTGCGTCCATACTCTTCAATCAAATCCATCGAGAGATCCTTGGGATGAGGGCTGGTGTAGCGGATGCGCTGAATGGACGTTTTTTCATCAATCAGACGAAGAAGATGCGCAAAGCTTGTCTTTTCGGCAAGACCCTTCCCGTAGGAATTGACGTTCTGACCCAACAACGTCACCTCCTGAATTCCCATTTTCCCAAGTTGTTTGATCTCGCTGACGATGTCGGTGCTGAACCGTGAAACTTCCGCGCCTCTCACGAAAGGGACAATGCAAAAAGAGCAGGCATTGTCACAGCCCTTCATGATGGTCACGTAAGCCTTGATCTTTTTTTCATTGGGATCGTTCCAGAAAATGGGACTTGGAAATTCATAATCGGAAATGTCCTCAAAATCCGTCCGGGAAACCCGCTTCTTTTTTTCGCGGACTTCCCGAAGAGCCTTGGGCAGAGACGTTTCATGATCCGGGCCAAGAACAATATCAACGAAGGGAAATCGTTTCAAAATCCTCTCACCATCATGCGACGCCACGCATCCGGTCACGGCGATGATCTTCTTGCTTCCATCTTTTCCATGCTTGCCCGCGCTTTTTCCGATGGCTGACAGTGCTTTCTGGTAGGATTTTTCACGGATGCTGCAGGTATTGATCACCACCAGATCAGCTTCTTCCATGGACGACGCCCGACCAAACCCGTCGCGGCGGAGCAATGCCTCCATTTTTTCAGAATCGTTTTCGTTCATCTGACAACCGAAGGTTTTAAGGTAGTATTGCGAGGTCATGTTCAATAATCTTTGTCCAGCTTGATATCAGAAATTAGCTTGTCCAGACTTTCGTCATCCCTCAACCCTGAACCGCCAAAAAGTAAATCCGTTTCATCAACCGAAACTTCCATGCCTATTGATTTTACTTCTTCATTATCTGACGCAATATCTTTCTTCACGGCATCCACAAATTTCTCCGGATTTTTTTTGCAAAGTCCGTCAACATACTTGTTCAGACGGTCCGCCGCCTTTTTTTGCGTTTCTTCACGAAGAACTTTCCAGTTTTTCAGATAATGAAGGCGGCAGTAATTCTTGGTCGTCTGGGTGTTCTTGCATCTAAGTTCGATGCAGATTTTGATTTTCATGGATTGATCTACCTGCAGATGATCTTTTTTTTCAACAGGATTTCCTGTCCCCTTGATGCACCGCTTCTTTTCTGAAAGGAATCCTCGCGCAGGGCAATCTCTAAAAAACCCGAACTTCCAAAAAGGGCTCCTGGCTTTCCTGTCGGAATTTCTGAGTAAGTCCGGTGAAAAAAAATCTTTTTGCCGCGAAAAACTATAAAGCTCTCTTCTCTTTCCACCCGATCCCGGTGAATGTTCGTAAAGGCATTGCCGAATTTGTCGAAGAAAAGAATTGTGCCTTTCCATCCGTCATGCGTTTCCTGAAAATCAAAATGGACAAGTCTTTTGAGTATTTCTTTTTTCTTCCCAATTTCATCGGGTGACACGCCAGATGCCCCAATACGTGAAAGATAA